>JAHRVD010000070.1 GCA_019090845.1 Marinosulfonomonas sp. | reverse complement strand
CTATGTATGGTGACCCGGTTTTGCCACCCGATTTTGTGTCTCTGCCTTATGCCAACCCGGATGCCCCCAAAGGCGGCCGCATCGTATTTGCTCAGCCCGGCAGCTTTGACTCACTTAACCCGCACATCCTGAAAGGTCGCGCGCCCTGGGCCGTCAGGGCCCATGTTTTTGAAACACTTATGGGGCGTTCGTACGATGAACCGTTCACCCTTTACGGTCTTTTGGCCGAATCGGTCGAGACCGGTCCTGCGCGAAAATGGGTTGAATTTACCCTACGCCCCGAGGCGCGGTTTTCCGATGGCAGCCCGGTTACCATCGATGATGTGATGTGGTCCTTTGAAACACTCGGCACCCAGGGGCACCCGCGCTACGACGGCACATGGAAACAGGTCGAAACGATGGAGCAGACCGGCCCACATACGGTCCGTTTTACTTTCAACACCGACAATCAGGAACTTGCTTTGCTGATGGGGCTGCGTCCAATTCTGAAAAAGGCGCAATGGGAAGGGCGTGACTTTGGGCAAAGCGGCCTTGATCTGGTGCCGATTGGCAGCTCGCCCTATGTGATCGACGATTTTGATCCGGCCCGGTTTATTTCCCTGAAACGCAACCCGGATTATTGGGGCAAAGACCTTGGCTTTATGCGGGGGCAGGCAAATTTCGATGAAATCCGCTATGATTTCTATGGCGACGGTGACGTTGTGTTTGAGGCGTTTAAATCCGGCGCGGCCAATACGTACCGCGAAGGCAACGCTGCCAAATGGGATGCCCAGTATAGTTTTCCCCGGGTTCAGTCCGGTGACATCGTCAAATCCATCATCCCGCATCAGCGTCCCTCGGGCATCAAGGGGTTTGTGATGAATACCCGAAGCGCCGTTTTCAAAGACTGGCGGGTGCGCGCGGCAATGACCCATGCGTTTAATTTTGAATATATCAATGAAACCATAACTGGCGGTGTGCAGCCACGGATCCAAAGCTACTTTTCCAACTCGGTCCTTGGCATGTCGCACGCACCGGCCCAGGGGCGGGTTCGCGAGCTGCTGGAACCGTTTGCCGATAGCCTTCCTGCCGGCGCCCTAGACGGCTACGCCCTGCCAGTGAGTGATGGCAGCGAGCGCAACCGCGCCAACCTTCGCATCGCCACCAAACTGTTGAACGATGCTGGCTGGCAGGTGCAGGATGGTGTCCTGCAAAACGCGGATGGCAAACCGTTTACCTTTGAAATCCTGTTAAGTCAGGGAGCAAGTGAAACGCAGACAATTTTTGATCTGTATAGTGCAGCGCTGAAACGTTTGGGAATTGTCGCCACCATCAGCACCGTTGACAGCGCGCAATACCGTGAACGCACCAATTCCTATGATTTTGACATGGCGTTTTATCTGCGTGGATTGTCGCTGTCGCCGGGAAGCGAACAATATCTATACTGGGGATCAGACGGCATCGACAACCCCGGCACCCGCAACTGGATGGGAATGGACAGCCAGCCCGCCGAGGCAATGATCGACGCACTTTTGACCGCCCCCAGCCAGCAAGATTACCGCGCCGCCGCCAAAGCCCTTGACCGCATACTGACTGGTGGGCGATATGTGATCCCGATTTGGTTTGCGGACTACTCTCGGCTGGCACATGCGCGTCAGTTGCATTTTCCCGAGCGGTTACCGATGTATGGTGACTGGATCGGTTTTCAGCCTGATGTATGGTGGTGGGAAGAATGAAAAAAATAATTATGACGACGTTTTTTCTGATGCTGGCGTCTTGTGGCACGGTGGCTGGTGTGGGCGATGACCTGTCGGCGGGCGCGCGCACGGTCAAAGGCTGGTTTTAGGCGTCACTGGCGGCCCCATTTTTTAACGGGGCTGTTGCGGAGGTTTTCGTGATCAAACTTGATATATTATCAGACCCGATTTGTCCGTGGTGCTACATTGGCAAGGCCAATCTGGACCGCGCGCTGGCGTCCCATCCCGATCACCCCTTTGCGATCGAGTGGCACCCGTTTCAGCTGAACCCAGACATGCCCGAGGGCGGGATGGACCGACGCACCTATCTGGAAACCAAATTTGGTGGCCAAAAAGGCGCGGTGCAGGCTTATACGCCGGTTGTTAATGCCGCCGAGGCCGCCGGGCTGGAAATTGATTTTGAGAAAATGGAAAAAACACCCAATACGCTGAACGCGCACCGGCTGATCCATTGGGCGGGCCTTGAGGGGCGCCAGACCCCGGTCGTTTCAGCGTTGTTTCGGGCCTATTTTAAAGAGGGCCGTGATATTGGCGACAGCGACGTATTGGTGGATATTGCCGAAAAAATGGAAATGGACGGGGCTATGGTCCGCAGATTGCTAAGCAGTCAGGCCGACGCTGATGACATCCGCGCGCGCGACGCCAATGCCCGCAAACGTGGCGTGAGCGGCGTTCCGACATTCATTATTTCCAATCAACATGTGCTACCGGGCGCGCAACTACCTGAGCTATGGGCACAGGTGCTGGACGAACTAGCGAGCCGGCAAACTGAACCAACTGATGGATGAAATAAAACGCCTGCGGATGCCGGAATTTGTGGCATTATTGGCGTTTCTGTTTGCCACG
>JAHRVD010000069.1 GCA_019090845.1 Marinosulfonomonas sp. | reverse complement strand
GTTAGCGAATGCTTTGTTTGGACAGTTGCACAGCCAGAATTCCAGCCATGATGATCACAATTCCGACCACATCAAGCAGTCCCATTTCCTCGCCCAGCAGAACGGCTGCAATAACGACGCCCAGAAACGGGTTGAGGAAGTGAAACGTAGCGGCCTTTACTGCGCCGATTTGACGAACCAGTTCAAACCAGACCCAAGTCGCCAGCAAACCCGGCACCAAAGTGATATATGCAAAGACCCAAGCGAGCTTCCATGAAAAGTTCACTTCGTGGGTTTCCAAAAAGAACGACGCCACCGCCAGAATACCGGCACCCACAAACATCTGAAGCCCGACAACCATCAGAAGGTTGCCACCGCCCGATGCACCCCGCACCGCCAGTGTCGCCACGGTCAGGGCGATGACAGCAATAAAGCACAGGATGACGCTGGGAATATCCACGCCGGCATTGATCCGGGCACCCATGATTAGCGCCACACCAAAACTACCAGCAAAAAGGCCGGCCACCGCAATTGGCTGCAACCGCTCGCGATAGAAAGCCCACCCGGCGAAGGCTACCATCAATGGCATCACCGAGGCGATGATCGCCGCCACGGACGCACCGACTTTCTGCATCGCGATGAAATTCAAACCCAGATAAAGCGCGTTCTGGCAAAGGCCAAATATTATGGTGCCGCGCCATTGTTCCCGCGTCAGATGCCAGGATTGCCCAAGCATCCGGGCCAGAACAACGCCAATGGTGCCGGACAGAAAAAATCGAAAGGCCAGTGAACCCAACGGCGGGGCGTCGGCGACGATTGTTCGGGCTGCCGAGAATGCAGATGACCACATCAGGGCAAAGGCCAGTCCGATCAGAATTGCGCGCAGGTTCATCGGTTCTCCATCGAAAAAGGGCCGCCGATCCGGCGACCCTTTTAAAATTTGGTATTGCTGCGAACTTAGCCGTTAACGCTTTCCTTCAGCGCTTTGGCAATGGTCATCTTGACGACCTTGTCTGCATCTTTGTGGATCTGCTCGCCGGTTGCCGGGTTGCGGACCATACGCTCTGGACGTTCGCGGCACATAATTTTGCCAACACCAGGAAGCGTTACAGCACCACCGGCTGAAACTTCGCGTGTGATTACCGCAATGATTGCATCCAGCGCAGCGCTGGCGGATTTTTTGTCACTTGCCATCTCTTCAGCCAGAGTGGCGATGAGCTGGGTCTTTGTCAGTGGTTTTGCCATGTATATTCTCCTCATACGACCCCTCTGATTGGGGTTTGTGCAGAGAATCTAGCTGAATATAGGGGTTGGGCACAATGTTTTGTGGGCCTAACAAGCAGAAAAATGCACGTTTTCCGGCAATTTTTTGCGTAAATCACAAAAAAGCTGTCTCTTCGAAGCTTCGCAGCTTGCGCGAGTGAATACGTTCCAGCGGCATTTCGCGTAGTTCTTCCATCGCCTTTATGCCGATTAGCAGGTGTTTGGAGACCTGAGTTTTGTAAAAATCACTTGCCATACCCGGCAGTTTCAGTTCGCCGTGCAAGGGTTTGTCAGACACGCACAGCAATGTTCCATACGGAACCCTGAACCGAAACCCATTGGCGGCGATCGTGGCACTTTCCATGTCCAGAGCGATAGCGCGCGATTGGGAAAGGCGTTGCACCGGACCTGACTGATCGCGCAGTTCCCAGTTCCTATTGTCGATCGTGGCGACTGTGCCGGTCCGCATGATCCGCTTTAGTTCATAACCTTCCAGTTCAGTGACCCGCGCAACTGCCTGTTCCAATGCTATCTGAATTTCGGCCAGTGGCGGGATGGGCACCCAGACGGGCAGATCGTCATCCAGCACATGATCTTCGCGAAGGTAAGAGTGGGCCAGAACAAAATCGCCCAGCCGCTGACTGTTGCGCAATCCGGCGCAGTGGCCAACCATTAGCCATGCGTGCGGGCGCAGGACGGCAATGTGATCCGTTGCCGTTTTGGCATTGGACGGGCCAACCCCGATATTGACCAGCGTGATCCCGGTATTGTCGGCGCGCTTTAGATGATAGCTTGGCATTTGCGGCAGCTTTTCCGGAGCAGCCAATTCACCCTTGGCAGTCGTGATGGAAGCATTGCCCGGCCCAACAAATTCGGTGTAACCGCTGTCTTTGTCGGCCAACATTTGACGGGCGTATCCCTCGAACTCTTCCACATAGAACTGGTAGTTTGTGAACAGAACATGGTTTTGAAAATGCTCGGCTTTGGTGGCCGTGTAATGCGACAGGCGGGCGAGCGAATAATCAACGCGTTGCGCAGTAAACGGGGCCAGTGGGTGTGAGCCGTCCGGATGAGATACATCAAACCCGTTCACAATGTTATCATGCATAGTCGCCAGATCGGGGACATCAAACACATCCCGCAGCGTGAATTCCATCGCCCCTTCCTGTGGCACGGTGATCTCTGGATCATTGGCAACCGCAAAATGCACTGGCATAGGCGTGCTTGAAACGCCAATAGTCACCGGAACACCATGATTTCGGATCAGCAGATCAATTTGTTGTTTCAGGTAACCGGAAAACAAATCGGGTCGGGTGACAGTGGTAGAATAGGTGCCCGGCGTGGCCACATGGCCAAAACTCAGCCTGCTGTCAGTTTGCGCATAACTGGTAGTCGTGATGCGAATCTCTGGATAATACGCGCGAAAGCGCGACGGCGGTTTAGAGCCGGAGGCAGATTCAGAAAACCGCTCGCATAAAAATTTGCTGGCGGTTGCATAAAGCTCGATCAGGCGCGCGACGGCATCATCAGGGTCAAAAAATGTTTCCGGCTCCGTTACTTTGGGCGTCAGGATCGGCAGATTAATATCGACGTTCATCAAATATCCTCAAATAATTCGGTGATCTCAAATTTCGTAACATCGACCAATCCCAGATCAGAAATTCGTAACTCTGGTATGACAACCAGCGCCAGCAGGGAATGTTGCATGTATGCGTTGTTCAATGTGCACCCGCACTCTGCCATTGCCTCGACCATCCGGTCGGCTTTGGCGGCGACTTCAATGGCCGGACTGTCAGACATCAGGCCAGCGACCGGTAATTCAACCAAGGCAATTTCCTTGCCATCTTTGAACACGGCAATACCGCCATTGATCTGACCCAGACGGTTTGCGGCCATTGCCATATCGTCGCGACTGGTGCCAACAACGATCATATGATGGCTGTCATGGGCCACGGTGCTGGCAATCGCCATGTCACCCTTATAGCCAAAACCGGACACAAACCCATTCACCACATCACCAGTTGCGCGGTGGCGTTCGACAAGGGCGATCTGGCAAACATCCTGTGCCTCGTCACCTTGAACAATAGTGTCTATTACGGGCAAATCGGCTGTCAGAGCTTTGGTCGGCGCCTGATTTTCAACAACGCCAATAACTTTTGCGGTCACTGAATTTGCCCCGTCCGGTGCGGTGACCTGAAAGTCGGTCCCATCCAGGATCTTGCCCAGATGGACGGTCTTGCGGGCATCATCCGGCCAGCCCAGATGCGGGCATTCGACTTGCATTTCACCATCCACCGCAACCGTCACACCACGCGCAATCACCCGGTGGATCGGCAGGGTTTTCAGGTCCGATGTCAAAACTACATCTGCTCGCCGCCCCGGCGCGATGGAACCCAGTTCACGCTCCAGCCCGAAATGGGTTGCGGTGTTTATTGTGGCCATCTGCAGGGCGATCAGCGGGTCGCAACCGCAGTCAATCGCATGGCGCACAACCCGGTTCATATGACCTTCGTTGACCAATGTGCCCGAATGGCAATCATCCGTGCAAAGGATGAAGTTGCGCGGATCCAACCCCTTTTCCGTCACTGCGGTAATCTGGCTTTTTACGTCATACCAAGCGCTGCCCAGCCGCATCATCGAACGCATTCCCAACCGCACGCGGGCAATCGCGTCTGCCTCGGCGGTGCCTTCATGGTCGTCCGCCGGGCCACCGGCAACATAGGCCGCAAAGTCTGGCCCTTTATCGGGGCTTGCGTAGTGCCCACCAACAGTTTTGCCCGCCGCCATCGTCGCCGCCATCTCGGCAAGCATCTTGGGATCACCGTTAATTACGCCCGGAAAATTCATCATTTCGCCCAGCCCGATAATGCCCGGCCAGGTCATCGCCTCGGCCACATCATCGGCGGTGATTTCGAAGCCAGTAGTCTCTAACCCAGGGGCAGAGGGCGCGCAGCTGGGCATTTGCGTGAATATATTGACAGGCTGCATCATCGCCTCGTCATGCATCAGCCGCACCCCACGCAGAC
>JAHRVD010000003.1 GCA_019090845.1 Marinosulfonomonas sp. | reverse complement strand
GGCGCGCTCATGTTCAGGCGAATTGCGCGACTGCAAGACCTCTAGCGTGTCGCGAACAGTTGCGGTGATGCGCCGGATACGGGCCAGCTGCGCGTCGCGAAACTGGCGAATATAGTCGTCACTATAGGGTGGCTTATTGGGGTTTTCAGGATCGTAAATGTCCAGTTCAACGACCCGGTCATCGGGGTTGAATTCATCGCTGACAGACGGGTCGATCCATTCGCTTAACGTGCGCGCCCGGCTGGCATGGGCGGCAATCATAATCACCCCATCCGCCGGGATCAGACCGGCTGCGCTCAGATCATAGGGATCTCCCGCCGGGGTCGCAGTAATTGACGGTTTTTCCGCCTCGCCCTGATAAAACAGCGACAGGGATGCGCCACCGCTCCAGCCAATCAGAACGACCTTTTCATAGCCAAGATCCTGTTTGGCGTGGCGTATATATTCGCCCATATCGCGGGCAACTTTTTCCATGATAAGCGCACTATCATTGCGCGCGTATCGAGAACCCGCGCAAATCACATGAACGCCAGCTTTGGCCAGCGCGGCTGGCATTGGCAACAGCTGCAGCGTCGTTGCCGGGTGCATGAATATCACCACAGTTTTTGAAGATCGTCCAACCGGGCGAAGCAATTGCCCCTCCAACCAAACAAACCCCTGCGAGCCACTAAACCCATAAGTTTCAACGTTCTTCAGGGCTTCGCTGAAGCTTAGAGTAAGCGGCACACGCTCAAATTCAAATATCTGATCTGGCATTAAACTGGTCCACCTTTTTCGATGCGAATACTCGCAAGATTATCCCAGATTTTTCAGAGGTTGCACAGACTTTAATGTCCTTTCCCTGCCGTCACATTCCAGATGCGTGACAGGGATTGAGGCGCCATTCACGTCGGCTATTTTCAGCCGCACAGTTGGTTAACCGCAACCGTTGTGTTTGCGCCACATTTCGGCGTCGTGTCCTTGGGGTGCTTTGGCGCAAGGGTCATTCCCGTAACCGCGTAACGTTTTGTAACGCTCAATCTGATCTTGCGACAGCAATGGCGGCGTCGACAGGTGTCGGGAAAGATGCACAAAACGTAAATGCGAGCGGGCCGCTTGCGCATCATCGATTAATGTCCGCAGGCCGCTGTTGGTCAGGTTTCCAGCAATAAATGCGGCATCAAGCGCTTTCTCGGCCACTATAAAATTTTTGCCAGCCGCTATCGCCTCTGCCTGCATTTCAGTGAATATATCCTGAATGGCGGCGACCTGTTCTGGCGAGAGGCCAATTTCATCCTTCAGTTCAAGAAGATGCGCCGGACCAGGAGCGCCGTTCAACTCCCCAGCCAGTGCCAAACCCCAGCCCCCGCCACGCCGAAGTTCCTCAATGTCATCCTGAGACAGACTTTTGATCGCACGGGTTTCAAAGCCCGCATAAGGGGAGGCGTGGCCAGAATGGGACGTATCCTGCGCTATCAGTTGTGTGGAAAACAAGGCCAGCGAAAGACCAAGAGTTAACGAAATGAAAGTGGGCATCGACATAATCCGTATTTGGTTCGTTTAAAAGTATGTGACATGAAACCTTGTCCCGCTATATGATTACGATCATGCCAGAACGTATTGAACAATTGTTTGCAGGCGGCCTGACGCGGCGCCTTGAACCTGCGCAACCGCTGTTTCATGTCGCGGATGTGGTTGCTTTTATGTATTTTGTTTTGCAAGGGCAGATTACGCTTTCACGCCAAACAGAAAATGGCGCTACTGTCATTCTGCAACAGGCGCAGTCGGGTCAGGTTTTGGCAGAGGCGTCCGCCTTTTCGAGCACATATCACTGCAATGCTCAGGCAACGAGGGCGACCCACGTCAGGGCGGTTCCGGTGAATTTATTCCACGCAAGGCTAAAGCAGGACGCCAATCTTTCGCAGGTCTGGACCTCTTATCTGGCAAGCCAAGTGCAATCGGCGCGAATGCTCGCTGAGATCAGAACATTGCGCAAAGTGGGTGACCGGCTGGACGCGTGGCTTGAACAGGGCCGCACGATGCCACCAAAAGGAAAATGGCAAGATCTGGCCAGCCAGTTGGGCGTCACTCGAGAGGCGCTATATCGCGAACTCGCCGGTCGGCGGTCAATTCCCACAACTTTGGACAGCCACACTCGCTAAAATTGTCTCGCCCAGTTCCTGAGGAATATAACGGCTCCAACCCATCCTGTAGACCAATCCGTCGCTGGCTCCGTTGATATATTCCGCCGCCACCTCGCCATTCTGTGCGAACACCAGAAGCCTGCCAAAATTTTCCTCTTCCACCATCACACGACCTTTGGGCAGCAGCGTGAACAAACCCTCCGAGACGGTCCTGACACTGCGGCCTCTAACCCGTCTTTCTGGATGTCAGACATGGTATCGGTCGCAAAATCATAGGCAATTATTCGGTTCACCGTCCCGTCTGATGGTTCCAGTGCCAACGGGTTCATGTTGTTGCTGAATACAGCGATTTTGCCGTCGCCAATAATGTCGACGTCGTGCTGATATATCCACGGACCGCTTCGCAGCCACAGGATTTTGTTGGTTGAAGGACGGTATTGAAACACTGTGGATTTATGGCGGATACTAACGAAAAGATCGCCTTTTTTCCAAAATTTGCCGTCCGTAAGAACCGGCTCTATATCGTTTAGATGCAGCGGATCCGGATCGTTCTCAAAGGTCATTCCGGCGACAAGATATTCATAGCCGTTGTCCAAAAGAATTTTGGCAACCGAAATGGACGCCAAGACCTGCCCGTCGGGGGAAAGCTCGACCAGTGCATCGTCATGTGTTTTGCGTTCTCGAAACTTAATGACACTGGGTCTGTTCAGGCCGGACACCCAAAGCGTCTGGTCCGGCCCCTCTTCGCTTGAATGATGAAAGGTCTCTGTCGTCGCCCAGACTTTGTTGCCACACCAGTCGACCCGCGCCATCGGCGTATCGTGGTCCTTTAGGAGCATGTCGCCATTGGCAAACAGAAGCGGATGGATGATCCGGAACTTATCGTTCCTGATCGTTTCAAGATCATAGCTTTCGTCCAGTGGTATCCCGGCAAAAACGGCTTGGGCATCGGGCATCCACCGGTGGACGCGTTCGCCCGATTGAATTTTGATCAACTCTGCCACGTAACGCCTTAGGTCACCGTCAAACCGGCTAATTAGAATATAGCCGTCGTCACCCGCCAGTTTTGCCGGATCATGCACTGTCCAGCCGCTCAGGCCCGCGAACCGGCTGTCACCGTCAAAAGCGAGCATTCCGTCTTCGCCTTTCAACAGTTCCTGCGCCGTGGCCGGAATACTCGCGATATTGAAAGCGACTTCGCCCACCAGACCGAACTTGTCGTGGCCCTGCGCCCGGTTCCGAACCAGCATTCCGAAAATTACAACACCGATGACGACCAAGACCGCCAAAAGTCCAACGACCCAGACCTCGATTTTTTTAAACAAGAACCGTTACAAAATACTTCCTCACTCGGGTCGTAGCAATTTGCTCTGCCTGCAGTCGAAAACCGCTAGCTGACAAAAACCCTAGCGCAGGGATCGTTAACATGTAAATCCGCATTCAGCAGACACCAAAAGTCCCCCAAAGCAACAATCGGCGCTGGCCCTGTGATGGCGCTTGCCTGAATTTGCCGGGCCGATTAGCAAGAAGGTGCAGATAAGGGCAGTCAGTGATCGTTTACCGGATAATATTATATCTCGTTCAACCCTTTGTGGTTGGATTTATGGTGCTGCGTGCGCTTGGCGGGCAAGAAAACCGGTCCAACTTGCGGCAGCGTTTCGCCACTGGTGCCAATGGTGTGGGGCAAGCGCCTACAATTTGGGTGCACGGCGCCTCGATCGGCGAGATTACGTCGGCGCGTGGTCTGATTGACAGACTGCTGGCGCAGATCGATGGCGCGCAAATTGTGGTGACAGTCAATACAATCACCGGGCGTGATATGGTGGACAGATGGGGTTTGGCGGGCGTTGCTGCATGTCTTGCACCGCTTGAAACAGGTCGTGCCACGGAACGGTTCCTAGACAACTGGAAACCCAAAGCATTGATATCATTAGAAAATGAGTTGTGGCCGAAACGATTTCAGATATGTAAAAGGCGCGATGTTCCGGTTCTGATCGCTGGCGGGCGCATTTCAGAGCGCTCGGCGCGACGTTGGGCGCGGCTGGGGAGCCTGGCGAATAAAACAATGCAAACGATCGAGTTTGTCGCGCCACTAGACCCACATAACGGCGACCGCTTTCTGGCTTTGGGTTTGCCGAAAAACCGGTTGGGCGCACCGTTAAACCTGAAAGCAACGGTGCGGCTTGCGCCACCGCCTGCCGGATCGGTCGATCAACTGGATGCTGCCTTTCCACGGGCACAAACGATACTGGCGGCCTCGACGCACGAGGGCGAGGATTTAGGAATTATTGAAGCCTTTTCATTAGCCTACAACGTAAATCCAGATTTACGATTGATTTTGGCGCCGCGCCATCCGCGCCGCGCCGACAGCGTGGCCTCCTTGCTGAAAACACAAGGTCTGGGCTTTACCAGACGTTCAGACCCCTTGGCATCGCCCGCTAGCCAGCCAGTGCTGCTAGCGGACACTCTTGGGGAAATGGCGCTCTGGTATTCGCTGGCCGGTCTTACGGTGATCGGCGGAACATTTACGGACAAAGGCGGGCACACACCTTTTGAGCCCGTGCAATTTGGTTCGGCCGTTGTGCACGGTCCCGATGTAGCAAACCATCGCCCGGCATTTGATGTTATGGCCAAGGTAAACGGCGCAATCGCCCTGCCCAGCCTAGCAGATTTACCGGCGGTTTTCCATCGTATGAACCAGACGGACTGGCATGAAATGCGTCAGAAGGCGACGTTGGCCCTGCAACAGCTCCAGGAGCAGCAATCAGATGTTAACCCGTTGATCCAAATATTGAAAAACACCACCAAACTAGCCTGATATCTGGCAAAGGCACCGGCAACATAGACTTGTTGCGATCACGTGCTAGGGTAGGAAAACAGGCAAAAACCAGAGCAGGCGAATGCAGCCGCAAAATGACATGAGTTTACCGAGCGTAAAACAACGTCCGATCAAACTGCCCAACGCGCAGAAACGCGAACTGCGCACGCAATTCGGTGCGATTTGTTATCGGATCAGGAAAGACAAAACTCAGGTTTTGCTAATCACCAGCCGGGGCAGCAAGCGCTGGATCATCCCCAAGGGCTGGCCGATGGACGACACGACACCAGCAAAAGCGGCAGCGCAGGAAGCCTTTGAAGAGGCCGGAGTAGAAGGGCGCTCAAGTAGCATCTGTTTGGGGATTTATTCCTTCACCAAGGAAATGCCGGGGGATGATCTGCCGTGCGTGGTGGCGGTATTCCCGGTGAAGGTAAAACGACTGGCGAGCAAATACCCAGAGATGAAAGAACGCCAAAGAAAGTGGTTCAGCCTCAAAAAAGCCGCAGCTCTTGTTGATGATGAGGAACTTAGCCAGATAATAAAAGGGTTCAATCCGCGGTTTTTGGGGCGCTGACGTCGCTAAACGTTGATTGAATCTGGTTTAAAATGCGCTATATTCCTGCACGTTCCGAACACGTTCCTAATCGAGCTTATTATGATCCGATATTCCTTAAAGTGCCCCGATGCGCATGATTTTGACAGCTGGTTTCAGTCTGCCGAAGCGTTTGACAAACTGGCTGCTGCCCGCTTGTTGTCCTGCCCGCAATGCGGCAGCAAGGATGTGCACAAGGCGATCATGGCGCCCAGAATTGGACCGTCCCATAAATCCGCTAAAGGCGGCGAGGCGACCGGAGCAAGCGACGTCAAATCGCCCGATCAGGTCGATATGCATGCCCTGACCGCGCCCGCATCCCCGGCCGAAGCGGCGCTGAAAGAGCTCAAAGAGAAAATTCAGAAACATTCGGAATATGTCGGCCCGGATTTTGCCAAGGAAGCGCGCAGAATTCATGATGGCGATGCCCCCGAGCGGT
>JAHRVD010000068.1 GCA_019090845.1 Marinosulfonomonas sp. | reverse complement strand
GCCAGAACATAGGTGTTTTGCGTCGTCGAGGGGCCAAAGCTGACCTCATCCACCGCCACCCCAAGCATCGCGGCCAGCCGCAGCCGCGCCTCGTCCATTTCCTCGCCGCCCAAACGGCTTGCCTCGTAAGGTCCATAGGGTTGCACTTTGCGTTGGCGATAAAACCGCGACAGCCGATCCAACACAGGGGCGCAGGTGTAAGAGCCGCCCGCATTTTCAAAAAACGCCTGCCCCGCCAGTGACGGTTCGGCGAACGCTGGGAACTGTGCCCGCACGAAATCAACATCCAGCTTCATTGCCATTCCTTTCAGGCCCTACTCAGGCGTTCACATCCACAACAACACGCCCGCGCACCTGCCCCTGTAGAATATCGCGCCCAAGACCGGGTAAATCGGCAAGCGTTGCGGGCTGTATCATCGCTTCCAGCTTGTCCATCGGCAAATCACGCGCCACACGTTCCCATGCGCGCACGCGATCCTCGTAGGGGCGCATCACGCTGTCGATGCCCAGCAGGTTAACGCTACGCAGCAGGAACGGAATGACCGTCGCGGGCAATTGCGCACCGCCCGCCAGCCCGACAGCGGCCACCGAGGCACCGTATTTCATCTGCCCCAGAACCCGCGCCAGCATCTCGCCGCCAACAGCGTCGATGCATCCGGCCCATGTTTCTGCCTCCAACGGGCGTTTCGTGACCTCGTTCAAATCGGAGCGCGGCACAATCTGGCTGGCCCCAAGGCCGTTCAGATATTCGGCCGTTTCCGGACGGCCCGTTACGGCGGCAACCTCATAACCCAGATTGGCTAGTATTGCGGTGGCGACCGAGCCGACCCCCCCCGCAGCGCCACACACCAGCACCGGGCCCTGCCCGGGCTGCAATCCGTGGTCTTCCAGCGCCATCACCGCCAGCATCGCCGTGAACCCGGCCGTTCCCACCGCCATCGCCTGACGTGTTGTCAGCCCGTCGGGCAGCGCCACCAGCCAGTCGGCTTTAACCCGTGCCTTTTGCGCATAACCGCCCCAATGGGCCTCGCCGACGCGCCAGCCGGTCAGAACAACCTTGTCGCCCGGCTTGTAGCGCGGATCATCAGACGCCTCGACCGTCCCGGCCAAATCAATGCCCGGAACATGGGGATAGGTCCGCACCAAGCCACCGCCCGGCCCAAGGCAAAGCCCGTCTTTGTAATTCACCCCGGAATATTCGACAGCAACGGTCACATCACCCGCAGGCAGGCGGTCTTTGTCAATTTCCCTGACAGCCGCGTGCGTCTTGCCGTCTTCGTCCTTTTCAACAACCATTGCCTTGAACATATCGTGCTCCTACTTCCAGAAATTTGATTTGAGCGGTCACCAGCTTTCTGTGGTTCTGCCCCCCGCTCGTGCGGTTTGTTGGTTAAAGAACTGCCGGATCAACCGCCCTTTCAGTTTTCAGGCGTCTGTGCATTCAGAAATTCCACAATAACCTCGTTAATGGCACCCGGTCGGTTGGCGGCAGCCATATGGCTGAGGCCCGGCAATTCCACCAAACCGGAACCGACAATTTCTTTGTGCAAGATTTCGGTGATGTCGCGGGCGGAAACTCTGGTTTCGCTGCCACGAATTATCATCGTCGGCTGGGAAATGGCGGCAAGATCGCCGATGCATATTTGCCCCGGTGTATGGCGCGAGCATCCGGCCCAGTCATCACACACCCGATCGATCGTTTGTTCAACATAGGCCTGAGTTTTGGCGTCCATGCCGTCAAACGCCCCATCGGTTGCCCAGAAATCCACAAACAGACGGGCGGCATCGCGGGCCCGCCCCAAACGGACCAATCCAAAGACAGTAGAAGATATTTCATGATATTCGGCCTGCGAAACGATACCCGCTTCTTCAATAAGGCAAAACTGAACCGGCTCTATCACGGTCAGGCTGTTCAGAATTTCCGGGTGTTTGACCGCAATATGCAGGGCAATTGTGCCGCCAAGCGAATGGCCGACAATATGCACCTGTGGCCCATATTTCGCCGCTAATTCCGTGACAATTGCTCTGTCGCGTTCAAAATACGGCCGCCCATCCAAAGGCAACGGGTCGCTGCGCCCATAGCCGTGCAAATCCGGTGCCAGAACGGTAAAATGCGGCGATAACAAATCGATCAGCGGTGCCCATTGGCCACTGTGGCTTGACGAGCAATGCAACAAAATGACCACCGGCCCGGCACCTTGGGCGCGGTAGTGAACCTGCTGCCCTTCAACAGATATTGCGTTCATCTTTGCCTCCTCAGAACCGGTGTTATTTGCCGGGGCCCTTCCAGTCGATCGGGCAAATCTCAGCCGATTTGCCATCAAAATCCCAGACCCGGCCATAATCGCGCACCCGGCTGCGCAGCCCAACCGCCGGTGTGATATCCGGTCCCATCCAGTAATTCGTGTTGCTGATCATCAAAGGCCGGTCGCGGTCTTTACCGGTCAGCATTTCAATCTCGCCCTGAATTTTTCGCCCCACCATGATCGAGCGGCGGTTACCATCGCGCACAATCTCGACTTTTTCGCGCTCTGCACCGATGATCTCGCTGACCAGATAAGTGAACAGGCCGGTCGTGCCGCCGGCCGTTCCCGACAGCACTTGCAGCAACCCGTTGTAAGCCTTTTGTGTCGCCTTTTCATCGATATACGCGGCGACCTTCCAGTTGCCTTCAGCCATCCGTCCGGGGATTTCGACCATCAGGCCAATGTTGATCCCACTCAGGTCTTCGCCCTCAAAATGCCCCTCATCAATGGCGATCGCCATCCAAGCATGACAATGCCCTTCGGTGGGGGGATGTTTTCCCAGCGAAATAACACAGGGACAAAATACCGTGCACGAGCAGTTAAGAAACAGCTCGCCTTTGATCGCCCATTCGGTTGGGCGCTGCTTGCGCCGCATTGGGTTGAATACCTGCTGCACAATCTTGTCGCGAACCCGAATGCGGTCGGATGGCCGGTTGTCAATCTCGCTCATTTAGCGCTCCTGTCATTGTCACTCAGACCACCCCGCCTGCGCGCAAAACGCAAGCCAGACCAGCCACCAATAAAATTATTCCGCCGGGGCGGCGCAGATGCGCGCCGATATCGGGTAATTTTTCGGCCACCATGAAAACCGTCGCCAGCCCCATCCACAAAAGGCTCATCACGCCACCGACAAAGCCAAGCATCATGATCGCCCAGCAACAGCCCACGCAGGTCAGGCCGATATCAACCCCCATCCGCCAGCCGCCAAGAATTCCCGGCTGCCAGTTTGCCATGAAATATTGTATCGGCGTCAGGCAACCGCTCTGGCAGGCTTCCTTGGTGCGTGTGAACTGCCACAGACCGGCCAAAACGAACAAAGCTGCCGCCAGCCACAGATTTGATGCAGCCCCATTCAGGCCGATCAGCCCAAAACGCAGCGCCGCCACCTGCAGCGCGGCAAATCCGGCCGAGCCGATGATCCAGACCGCGCCGTATCCAGCGATCAACCCCAGCCAGCCGGCCCGTCCGGCACCAGTGACGCGCCCCAGATCATCATAAGCGTGCAAAGTGGGGACCAATGTGGGCAACATCATCGCCAGCATCATCACTGACCACATGGCAAACAGTGTCCAGAAGCCCCCCAACGGCAGCAAAAACACGACATCCGGCCCGCAAATCCAGCCAGAGCCATCACGTGCCATCAGATAGACGCCGATCCACGCACCAAGAATAGCAGTGAAAAACCCCAGCCATCCCAGCACCCGTGGCTGGCGCCATGAAATCGTTTTAACTGTCATGCGCCCCCCCATTTCAGGACCGAACCCGACCCGATTACATCTGTCTTTTCGCCCGACCGCTCAAAAGTCAAATGTTCTGGTGTGCAGCTTCCGTCAGGTAACAATGACAACGCAATCGCTCAGAATGACGCAGTAGCTGTAAACAGCTTGAAATCAGCCAGCCAAATCATTAGATTCCATAGTGTTCCGGCAACGGGACTATGGTGATAAACGCGCTCGCAATAAGCGGATCGGACCCGGGGGCGGTACCCGGCGGCTCCACCAAAACATCCCTCATTTGGGGATTGTGGGGCCGAAATAGGATCGACGAACGTCTAAAGGGGTTAGCTTTTGCCCGGTGAGGTACCACCGTTATCGGTCCGTATTGTACAGTTGCAAATGACAACCGTGCTCCGGCTATGGCTCTGGCTGCGTAAGCAGTTTGAGTTGCCGAAACTTAAGCCCTTGCGCCTAGCCGCGTAAGGCGGGGTTCGCAGGCACCTGGCAACAGAAGCCTGCACTTTACACCTTTGATTGCGCGCTAAAGCAGGTTGAAATCGTCACTTTCATCTGACTTGGATGGCGCTTCAGGCACGGCTTTGGACGCGTCAACCCGTTGTGGTGCGGGTGCCCGCTGGCCGGGCATTTGCACTGTCGCCGATCCCCCGCCGGATGCAAACCCGCCCATCAGCGCCCAGGGTTGGCCCGCAGGCGCGGGTTCGGCTTCGCCGCGCAATTGGCGCAGCAGGGTGCGGTGATCGGCGGCGTTTTTGACCGTCTGGGTGATCTGGCGGCGGGTCTGCACGACATATTTTTTCCACTTGTCGGGATCAAACCCAATGCTGCTTTCAAAATTTTTGGCGGCATAATCAGTCTCGTAAACCCGCTTGCCCATCAGAACGGCCTGATATGTCCATGGCGAAAATAACGACACAAAATCCAGATCATACGGCCCCGGCATCGCGTGTTGCCAAAGCTCAAGGTTTTCGGCCAGCGAATCGGGAACTTTCAGCTCCTCGCGCGCATCGATCCAATACTGGCTGTCGGTCCGGTTGCCCAAAGCGTAGTGCAGGCAAATAAAATCGCGCACTTCTTCATAGGCTTTGGTGACCAGCTTGTTGTAGCGCGCGCGCGGCGGGGCGGCGAAATCGCTGTCGGGGAAATAGGTCACCAACCATCGAATTGAGGTATCAATCATATGGATCGCGGTGGATTCCAGCGGCTCGATAAAGCCATTTGCAAGGCCAATAGAGACGCAGTTTTTTACCCATGCATTCCGGTTGCGCCCGATCCGCATCGGGATCACCCGAGGTTCTGCGTCGCGGCCAAGATCGCCAAGGGATTGCTTGAATTCATCCATCGCTTGCTGATCGCTGCGATGCGCGCTGGAATAAACATAGCCCGTGCCAATCCGGTTATAAAGCGGCACGCGCCACGTCCAGCCAGCGCCAAGCGCGGTTGAACGGGTCATTGGTTCCAGCTTTTCAGGATCAGGGTGGGGCAATTGCACCGCCATCGCCCGGTCATTGGCCAGATAGTCGGAATAGCTGATGAATTCCTCACCAAGCGCTTCGCCGATAATCAGGCTGCGAAAGCCGGTGCAATCAAGCACCAGTTCCACCGGGTGGCGCCCGGTTTTAGCAAGATGAACAGCGGCCACATAACCGCGTTCGTCCAGCTCAACCCGCTCCATATCTTCCATGATGTGTTCAACACCACGCTTGATGCACACATCCCGCAACATCTTGGCAAACAGCCCGGCGTCCAGATGATAGGCAAAGCCGGTGCCTTGCGCATATTCGCCACTGTTTAGCGCGCGCGGGCCGCGAAACTGGCGGGCAAGATCAATGGTCGGTGAGAAGATTTGCGAAAAATCCACCCCGCCGGCGCCGTATTTTGCAAAATAACTGGCCGCATCAATGCCATCAATTGAGGGTGGCCGGGCAAACGGGTTCACAAAGGAAATTGGTTTACCCGCTTTGTCGACATTCCAGTTGTCAAACAATACGCCCAGCTTAAACGAGGCATTGCAGGTCCTGAAAAATTCCTGCTCGGAAATACCCGCGGTCTTTAAGGTGCGGGGCATGCCGGGAACCGTCGCCTCGCCGACACCAACGGTTGGGATGTTGGGCGATTCGATCAGTTTGATCTTGGGCCCCTTACCTTTACTGGTCTTAAGAAGCGACATCAGCAACAAAGCCGACATCCAGCCAGCAGTTCCACCGCCGACAATTGTAATTTGTTTGATCGGTTTTCCCACATCGCCCCCATCTGCCCAAACGATCCGACGCGCGCAGCCGGTGTCCGGAACATAGCCAAATTTGGTCCGTTCCAAGGACGATAGCAGCACCTGCCTTTGCTATCCAGTGCACTACATATAAGTCAGCAGGACACCTTGCGGACTTGCGCGTCATGCTTGATTTTCCATAGCAAATATTCCGCAACCGCCCTTTCCTTCACCTGTGAAACCATTATTGTGAGTCCCAGAAACGCTAGGGGGATTGGCCTTGTCCCAGACGATTGACTACGGAAACCTGATGCACGATGCGATGCGGGGCCTGATACAGCGGGTTCTGGAAGGCGTCGCGGCCGAAGGTCTGCCGGGCGAGCATCATTTTTTCATAACCTTTGATACCATGCACCCGGATGTCGAGATCGCCGATTGGCTGTCTGACCGCTACCCCGAAGAAATGACCATCGTTGTGCAAAACTGGTTCGATAATCTCGATGTTACGGACGAAGGTTTTGGAATCACGCTGAATTTCGGCGACTCACCGGAATCGCTCTATATTCCTTATGATGCGATCCGCACATTTGTGGATCCATCGGTTGAGTTTGGTCTGCGTTTTGAAACGCAGGATGACGAAGACGATCTGCCCGATGGCGATCCTGAGAAACCCGAAGAATCGGCAACGCCGACAGTGGCGGACCCGGCGCGTGATGGCGAAGTCGTCAGTTTGGACAGTTTCAGAAAGTCCTGATTGCCAAGCGTATTCCTGACTTTGCGGCACAGGCCGGACATCTGAGCATTCCAGTGCCAGCCGCATTGAAGTTTTACCAAAAATCAGTCAGAAGACCGCAACAGATTTCAGGAGAATAGCTATGACCGCCACGCGCACAGAAACCGATAGTTTTGGCCCGCTGGAGGTTCCGGTTGATAAATACTGGGGGGCGCAGACACAGCGCTCGCTTATCAACTTTCCCATTGGCTGGGAAAAACAGCCCGTCGCGATTGTGCGCGCGCTTGGCGTTATCAAGCAGGCCTGTGCACAGGCCAACCGGGACAAAGGCGCGCTGGACGCCAAGCTGGCCGACGCAATCATTCAGGCCGCATCCGAGGTCGCTGGCGGCAAGTTTGACGACAATTTCCCGCTGGTTGTCTGGCAAACAGGCTCGGGCACGCAATCAAACATGAACGCCAACGAGGTGATCGCCAACCGGGCAATCGAAATCCTTGGCGGCACCATTGGCACCAAAGATCCGGTGCATCCAAACGATCACTGCAATATGGGCCAGTCGTCCAATGACACCTTCCCCACGGCGATGCATATCGCCACCGCGACCACGGCGCATGATGTGCTGTTGCCGGGGCTGGCAAAACTGCACGCCGCACTGGAAGCCAAGGTTCAGGAATTTGACGGCATCATCAAAATTGGCCGCACCCATACGATGGACGCCACACCGCTGACACTGGCGCAGGAATTTTCCGGCTATGCACATCAGGTCGCCATGGGAATTGCGCGCATCAAAGGCGCGCTGCCGCGCATCTATGAACTGGCCCAAGGCGGCACAGCCGTTGGCACCGGGTTGAACACCACCATTGGCTGGTCCGAAAACGTCGCCGCCAATATGGCCGAAATCACCGGCCTGCCCTTTGTCACCGCCCCCAATAAATTCGAGGCTCTGGCCGCCCATGACGCGATGGTCGAAATGTCTGGCGCGGTCAAAACTGTGGCCGCCAGCCTGTTCAAGATCGCCAATGACATCCGTCTGCTGGGCTCTGGCCCGCGCTGCGGTCTGGGCGAATTGATGTTGCCTGAAAATGAACCCGGCAGTTCGATTATGCCCGGCAAGGTGAACCCGACACAGGCCGAAGCGATGACGCAAGTCTGCGCCCATGTCTTTGGCAATGACGCCGCCATTGGCTTTGCCGGATCGCAGGGGCATTTCGAACTGAACGTCTACAAACCGATGATGGCCTATAATCTGCTGCAATCCATGCAGCTTTTGGGCGATGCCTCGGTCGCGTTTACAGACAATTGCGTGGCCGGCATCCGCGCCGACAAGGACCGGATCGAAAAGTTGATGCGCGAAAGCCTGATGCTGGTGACGGCGCTGGCGCCAACGATCGGCTATGACAACGCCACCAAGGTCGCCAAGACCGCGCATAAAAACGGCACAACGCTGATGGAAGAGGCAATCAACCTTGGCTTTGTTGACGAAGAAACATTCAAAAAAGTCGTGCGGCCGGAAAATATGATCGGCCCCAAAGCGTGAGCAAACCGATCAACCTGAACCGAGCCCGCAAGGCACGTGCCCAAGCGGCACAAAAGGTTCAGGCTGATCGCAACGCGGTGAAATTCGGCCAGCCCAAAGCGATCCGCCAACAGGCCGATGGTGAACGCAGCGCGCAACAAAAGCGGCTGGATCAGCACCAGCTCGATCCAAAGCCATGAACGACCGCCCCGCCAAACATTCCCTGACCTTGCGCGGGCACCGCACCAGCGTATCGCTTGAGGCGGAATTTTGGCGAGGGTTTTGCGACATCGCACGCAAATTGGATCGGCCAATAAACGATCTGGCGGCAGAAATTGACGAAGAACGCGGCACGAGATCGGGGCTGGCCTCGGCGATCCGGCTGTATGTTCTGCGCTATTATCGCGACCGCTAACGCGGCTCTGCTGACAGCCAGATCCCATCCTTTGAACGCACCGTCAGATGCGCCACCGGCACCGGAATTTTGCCCGCAACGGTCGAAAACCGAAAGTTGCGCACCAAAAGTGCGAGCAACAACGTGCCTTCCATCATCGCAAAACCAGCGCCCGTGCAAACCCGCGCACCTGCTGAAAAAGGAATGTAAGCGGACTGCGCCGAGGCCTTGCCCGCAGGCGTGGCAAAGCGATCCGGATCAAAGGCGTTGGGGTCGTCCCACAGGCGTTCATGGCGGTGCAGATGCCACGGGCTGATGACCAGTTGCGCACCTTTGGCAATATCGCGGTCGCGGAAATTTTCCGCCCTTGTCGCCTCGCGCACCATCATCGGAACTGGTGG
>JAHRVD010000067.1 GCA_019090845.1 Marinosulfonomonas sp. | reverse complement strand
CATTCTTTGGCGTTTTTGGCAAGCCATTCACCCGGCCTTAATTTGGCGCTTTCGGCCTCAATGCGAAAACTGGGTGTGCCATTCAGGTCGAAACCCAGAAATGTGACATCGAAAAACTCGGTTCCGTGCAAATTGGCGCGCGTCGCCCGGATCACAGTTTGACCTTGGTCGCTGCCCTGACGCAACCACAGACCTTCGCGGCTGACAGAAAGAACCGACGTCGTGCCTTTGCGGTATTTGTTCAAAAGCTGGTCGTATTGTTTGGATGTGGCCGCGACGATCGGATTGAACACACCAACCGTGATGACACCCAGTAAAATAGCGACAATAATTGGTGCGATCAGGCTGCGCAGCGCTGAACGCCCCGCCGCACGCGCGACTACCAGTTCACTTGAACGGGCCAGATTCAGATACAACACAAGCGTTGAAAGTATCACGATCAATGGCACAATCTGGTAAATCCCGCCGGGAATTTTCAGCGCCGTCAAGGTTAGAATTTCCAGAAAACTGACGGAATACGGGCTCAGTTTCCGGATCACTTCGACCATGTCCAACAGGGCATAAAGCACCACGAAAAGGCCGAATAATCCTGCCAATGTGGTTGCAAACTTACGCGCAAAGTAAAAATACAAGGTCATTGCGGTCCCCTGTGGCGACGCCGGGAAAAAAGGGCAGGTCGCGCTGATACCCATAACATCCCAATGCCAGCCAAGATGCCGACAAGCGAGCTTAAATAGACCAGAGGCCACAAATCTGCATCCTTAAAGGCCAGCCCGTTTGCATAATTATCCAGTGATTTGACCAAAATCAACATAACCACCGCCAACAGAATTTGGCGCCACAACCCAAAACGGCTGAAGCCGCCCATCATCAGCGCCGAAAAACCAATCAGCGCGGCAACCACGCACAGCAAAGCTTGTGAAATTCGTTCATGGCCTTTTTGCAAAAATGCCGCCCTGCTGGATTTGGTTTCGCTTAGCAAGCTGGCTGTCGGACGCAATAACTGGGATGTTGGCAGCTCGGATATTTTACGCGGTTTTGCGCCCCGTTGCCCCAGTAATGCACCGATATTAAATACAAAATCCTCAAAACTTGTGGTGGAAAGCAACTGTCCGTCAGTGCGCAGCACCTGCGCCAGTCCGTCAAACATCAGCAGTTTGGCCCCGCCTTCTTCGCTAATCAACAGGGCGCGGCGCGCCGAATAATTTATTGCAGTTTGCGGTTTGCGCCGGTCAGACAGAAATACGTCACGCAATTCGCCTTTGGCCGTGATATCGCGGATATAAAATGTGATGCCCTTGGCAGGATGCAAAAATGTGCCTTCCTGTAACAGGCGCGCGGTCATGTTTTGCTGAATTTCTGCGCGCCGCTCGGTCAGTTGGGTCAGACTTGCAGGCACCAGAAAATGGGTCAACACCGATAGAAAAAGCCCCACAAGCGCGCCAAACAGCAAAACCGGACGGGCCAGACGGAACGGCGAATAGCCCGTCGCCTGCACCACCACCAGCTCGCTTTCCAATGACAGTCGGTTGGTGCAATTTACAACGGCTGCAAAGGCGGCAATTGGCAGCACCAGACGGATAACATTTGGCAGTGTAAGCGCGGTGAATTCCAGAAAAACCATGGCCGACTGGCCATTGGCGATCAGCTGGTCAAACAGAATGACCGCCCGGTTCACCCAATAGACCAGCACCAGAACAAGTGCGAAAAAGCCGAAAAGAACCATCAGTTGCGACAATAAATATCTGTCGAACCTGGCCACTTTGCACCCCGTTGAAATCTGTCTGTTAACTGGCGCGATATTAGCCCAGTTTGCGGGCAGGTAAAACTCCTATCTGGCAAATGGGTGGGAAGCGGACTACCACTATGTACGAACCTTCAGGAGGACAAAGATGACGACGCCGATTTTCAGCGAATATTGTGAAATTGATCTGGACGAAATTGCCACGTTTGAAGGGCGGGTTGCGGTTTTTGTCGACAGCGAAGGCAAGCTGGACCGGGCTGCGCGCCGGGTGAACCGGCTGACCCGTGGGGCGTTGGTGCGATTAGCAGGATCATCGGCGTTTGCAAAACTCAAGGACGGGCAGGCATGTGAAATTGTGATGCCGGTGGGGCTGGCCGCAGATGGGTTGCTGGTTGTCAAACTGGCGCGTCGGGCAAGTGTTGACGATTGCCGCAAGGCAGGGGCCTCGATCGCCAAGGCGCTTGCGGCGTCGCCGGTTCTGGTTCTGGCGGGCAATCTGAAACATGTCAGCGAACTGGCGCTTGGCCTGACCCTGCGCAGTTACGAATTCAGCGATCATAAAACAGCCGATCCCAAACCGGCCGCATCGGCCCGAATCATGGTCACCAGCCCGGATATGGCGCTTGTTGCATCGGCTTCGCTTGCCGCCCTTAGCGAAGGGGTGTTCTTTACCCGCGATCTAATCAATGAGCCTGCCAATATTCTGACGACAGACGAATTTGGCGACCGGCTGAGTGACATGAAAAAGCTTGGCCTGAAGGTTGAGGTTCTGGATGAACCGGCGCTGGAAAAGCTGGGGATGCGCACGCTTTTGGCCGTTGGCGAAGGGTCTGAAAGCCCCTCCAAGGTTGTGGTCATGAAGTGGGAAGGCGGCGGTAAGGAAAAACCTTTTGCGCTGGTTGGTAAGGGCGTCGTGTTTGACACCGGTGGTATCAGCCTGAAACCCCCCGCAAGCATGGAAGACATGACCATGGATATGGGCGGGGCTGGTGTTGTGTCGGGCGTTATGAAAACGCTGGCGATGCGCAAGGCCAAGGCCAATGT
>JAHRVD010000066.1 GCA_019090845.1 Marinosulfonomonas sp. | reverse complement strand
TCCAGTTTGGAAAAGAAAGCCTGTTTTTTCTGCTGATTATGACGGCGATAATTTGTATTGTGCTGGGTATGGGAATGCCGACAACAGGGATCTATCTGTTGGTGGCAACGCTGGCCGCACCGCCCCTGATCGGCCTTGGGCTAGAGCCTATGGCCGTGCATTTGTTCATTCTGTATTTTGGACTGCTGTCGATGATCTCGCCGCCCGTTGCGCTGGCCGCGTTCACTGCTGCCAGCATCGCCGGAACCCGACCGATGAAAACCGCCCTGACATCCGTCAAGGTCGGCTGGGTCGCCTTTGTCGTGCCTATGGTTTTTGTTTACTCGCCCGGCTTGTTGTTGCGCGACACGTTTTGGGTGAACCTAATCACGGTAGCAACGGCTTTTGTGGGCGTGTTATTGGTGTCTATCGGTGTCGGAGGGTATTTTAAGAAACCCCTCGGAATCCCATCCCGGATCGCATTTCTGATCCTCGGGGCGGCCTGCCTGTTCCCAAAACCTTTGCTGGGGTTCTAAAGAACCGCGCTACTTGGGGGCGTCACCGGCCATTTCCGCCAGCGTCTCTTTGATGATCGCGATAGCGTGGTTGGCCTTTGGAACGCCGGCGTAAACGGCCACGTGCAACATTGCCTCAACCAAATCATCCTCGGTTGCGCCGGTGTTTGCGGTGGCGCGAACATGCATCGCAATTTCAGCAAAATTCCCGGTTGCGGCAAGCAGCGACAGCGTCACGATCGAGCGTTCACGCAGGCTGAAATGCGGACGCGCCCAGACGCCAGCCCAAGCGGCCTCGGTGATGTATTCCTGAAAGGTCTCATCAAATGGCGTCTTGTTGGCTTCGGCCCTGTCCACATGGGCATCACCCAAAACTTTGCGCCGGATTTCCATTCCCTTGTCAAACTTTTCGGACATCGCAGTTCTCCCTGAATTTTTGTGGTTCAACCCGGATCAAGCTTGCTCTTTCGCTATCCGGACAATCATGCCTTCCAAACCTTCATGCACCTCGATCTGACAGGCAAGCCGCGAATTTGGTTGCGCATCCTCGGCGAATTCTAGCATATCTGCTTCATCATCTTCGGCTTTGCCAACAATCGCCAGCCATTTGTCATCAATATAACCGTGGCAGGTTGCGCAGGAACAGGCGCCACCACATTCGGCGATAAAACCTTGGACGTCGTTTTTCATCGCGCCTTCCATGACGCTGTGACCCGCGGTGACATCAACTGTCTTTTCGGCGCCATCTGGCTGAATATATGTGACCGTAACCATTGAATGGCGTTCCTTAAATTAATTCGGTGGATTCTGGTGCGACTATCGAGCATCGCCCGTCAGGAAGTCGGCCTCAAATTCACCGGTCGAGGCATGTACGCGAATTTCGTTCAGGGTCTCGACCTCTAGAAATGCCGAGCCGGACAATTTTGTATCCGCGGCGATTTTGCGAACGGCCGTGGAAAATTTTGACGCAAGTTCCGGCGTCAACGTCCATGTCAGCCGCGTGTCGTCACCCGTATCACCCGCGTCGCGCCAAAGGCCCAAGGCCATGTCTGCGTCTGCAACATAGGGCTGCAAATTCACGATCGTGTCTTCGGAAAACACGCCGCTTTGGTTCAGGATCGCGCCTGCCGGATGGATTGCAAACTGCGCCAGCAGGTTTGCAAAGGCGCCCATGTCGGCCTTATCGCCCAACACCAATAGCTGCGGGTCAAAGTCACTTGGCATGAATTGCATTCTTAACATGGTTGCTCAGTCAGTCGCTCTTTTGACGAAACCGGTCATGTCCTGACCAAGGATCAGATCAATATCGCCGTCAATGTCCATTTCCAGCCACTGACCATCATTCATATTTTCGGTCACGAAACCTTTGCGCCCGTCCTTTAGCAGGATCACGTCGCCTTCGTTCACAGTCATCAGATCAATACTGATCCCGATGACGATTCTGTCGTCTTCGTTCATGCGATTTCCCTTTCAGGTTCCTCAGAAAAAGGTTGTCAGTGCTTTGGCCAGCAGGATGTTTTGCTCAAGAATAATTTCGCGCCGGATCACTTGGAAACGGCCGTTTTCCCGGACCAAAGTATCATAACGCCGACCCACATAGTTATATGTCTCGTGTTCAACGCGGTTCTGGTAAACAAAAAACCGACAGCTGGTCTTGATTTCCTGTGCATCGGCCGCGGATGGGGACGCTTGTTTGACCTGAACGTTGGTAATCAGATGCGACACGCGCGACAGTGGTTCTTCTGCGTAATGCACACCGGTCAGGATCTGCTCGACACGCTTTTTCAGGGTCCATTTGTCTTCGTTGAACCAACTCATGCCTTCGTCGGCGGTGGTGTTTTCCCGCTCGGCGTGTTGGCCGAATTTCACGTTGAACCGCATCGGCATGAAATACAGGATGTCTTCGTGCAAACATTCCAGCCATTCATCAAAGCGCCGCTCATCAAGTGCGGACGCCTCGTCGTAATAGAATTCTTCGACCTCCTGACGCAGTCGAAAATAGGCGTCATCCCGGGTTATCGGCGCTGATACTGTGTTGTCAGGCATGTTGGTCACTTCTTTTCATTTGTTTTGTTAGGTGGTCGGTTGTCGCCTTGGCCCGCAAAACATCCCACATCAATAACAGTGCCCGAAATCGCTTGGCCACCGTCAGACATCAGGAAAGCAATGGTGTTGCCAAGGTCATAGCCGTTCACCACGCGCCCCGCGACCGATCCTGGCGCGTTGGGCCCAAGCTTGTCACGTGCACCGCCAACCCTGCCAAGGCTGATCCCGCCCACGATTCCACCGCCGCCGGGAACAACACTGTTGACCCGGATCTGGTCGTTGAAATGATCCAGTGAAAGTGCAGTCGTCAACGCATACAGCCCGCCCTTAGAGGAACCATAGGCGGCCATGTTCGCCTTGCCCCAACCAGATCCCGAACCTACATTCACGATGCTGCCACCGCCGTTTTGGGCCATATGCGGGATCACTGCGCGCGCCATTAAATACGGCCCGCGCAAGTTCACCGCCATGATCTGGTCCCACAGGTCGGGGTCCGTATCAAGCACCGTGCCAAGCGGGCCGATGGCTGCGTTGTTCACAACACCCTGAATGCGGCCAAACTTTTTAATCGCCGCGGCGACAACGCGCGCCACATCCGCCTCGCTGGAAATGTCTGCTTCCATAAAGGTGACATCAAGACCCGCATTTTCCACTTCGTCCCGCAGGCCGGGAATTGCGTTTTGGGCAATCGACGACACCTGTCGGGTTTCCAGCCCAAATGCCAGCACCGGCCAGCCCTTTTCAGCCAGACAAAGCGTAATCTCGCGCCCAAGACCAAAGGTGCCACCCGCAACGATAATCCCGCCGTCGGCCATAATTATTCTGCGGCCTGCACAACGTTGTGGCGCGGATCATGCTTGCCCAACAACGTGTCCCAGTCGGCATCATTCACATAGTCCTGCCAGCGCCGATAATACCCGCGCGCCATGTGCTCGGTCATCTGCGTGGTCACCCGGCCACGGATCTGGATGCCATTCACCGTTGGATTTTGCTGCGACGCGTCCTTGGACAACTGATAGTTGAACGGGTTGCGGCGCGCGATAACGCCTTTACAGGATTTGCTGGCATACAACCAGTTTTCCATATCATCCTGCTCGGTCATTCCCGCAGGGCCGGAATAGCGCATGTAGAACTTGCGAAGGTAATCTTTCACCGATTTCGGCGCGTCAGCATCAACAAGGAAGAAACGCCAGCCTTCCGTCTTATCCACCCCATGGGGATGCCACACCACTAAACCGCGCGGCTGACCGCCGTGATAGCCGGTGTTGGGAAAGAAGTTTCCGGTGAAGGGCAGCAACCGTGATTCTTCGCCAAGACGTTCCTGACGCAGCCGGTGGCATTCGCGGAAATATTCCCCGATCTCCGGGTCGTCGGATGCGGGGGGCGTGTAGTTGCCAAAACTTGGCTGAACGGCAGAATGAACGCCGTGACCTTGCGGGAAATTGATCCAAACATGGGTGGCGGTTTCTAATTCGCCGTCACGCCGCCCCTTTACGCCAGCACGGCCTGAAGGGCCAATACCTATCAGATCAACCGAGCGGTGGCTGGGATTATGATAGGAATCGCCCAGAAAATTCTCGGCGGTATATTTCCAGTTTGTTGGCAAAACCCAGCGATGAACGCCGATCACTTCCGAACCGCCGGGCCGCCCGTCACGACAATCCAGCGCCATGTCCAGATGCATTAGGGCGTCGCCCATATAAGTCTCAAAATCCGGTGCGTCCTTGTCCCAGGTGGCAAAAACCGCACCCTTGTAATTCACCAGTTGTGCAACCTCGATCAGGCCCCATTTTTCCCGGTCCAGCACGCCTTCATACAGATCTTTGTATTGAGGGATGCCGCGAACCTTGCCATCGGTGGAATAGGTCCAGGCGTGGTAGGGGCAGGTGAACAGTGATGTGTTGCCGGAATCATACCGGCAGACTTTCATCCCACGGTGGCGACATGAATTAAGGAATACGTGGATTTCGTCCTTCTTGTCGCGAACCAGAATGACTGATTCTTCGCCCATCCGCGACGTAAAGAAATCACCGGGGTTCGGGATTTGGCTTTGATGCCCGACAAACAGCCATGCGCGGGTAAAAACCGTTTCCAATTCACGCTGATAGATTTCTTCGTCGACAAAAATTTTACGATCGACGACACCTGCGTCCAGATCGGTATCCCCAAAGATATTCTTGTCCATAACAGCCGCTTTCCGATCGTTTTAGGTTGTGTGTATTCCTGACTCAGACAAGCTATAAGGCGGCCCCAAAAAAGTAAACTCGTTTATCAGTTCATCAAGCGGCTATTGTTCTATGCGCGACAGTTGATCGAGCAGATCCAAAAGACGTTTGGCATTCGCGCGTCCAAATTTTTTGACAACCGCACCAGTTATCTGATCGGCCTGCGGAGAAACCGTACGAATAAATTCCTTGCCTTCCTGTGTCACAGTAATGATTTGCGCCCGCCGGTCGCTTAGATCGGGCTGGCTAAGGACCAGACCACGCTGGATCAGGGCCCGAACAATGCGGGTCATGCTGACCTTGTGAATACAAGTACGCTGGCACAGAACGCTTAACCTGATTGGTTCAAAATCGTTGATCGTCCGGATCGAGCGCCATTGCTGCTCGGACATTTTGATCTCGGCCAAAAAATCGGCAAAGTGGCTGACAACCGCGTGGCGGCCCCGGACACAAGCAGTGGCCAATGATCCATCAGTATAAGCTGGCTTGGCGGTGGGTTTTTTGTTCGTGGTTTCCAAGTAAATCGCCTGTATTAACTAAATGTCTAAAGCTGGTTTAATCGCGGATTGTACGTTGGTCCAGCACGCTAAACGTCCAGTGTCGGGCTGCGACATTATGCGATCAGCTGACACTACGAGCTGTCGCCGCAATTAGTCAGAGCTCAAAACACTCTCAGGTCAATACAGTCGTCGTGAAGGCGCGACCTGACCTTGGTCGCAATCGTAACCGCCTCTTCAGTGTCACCGTGCAAACAGACTGTGTCAATTCTTGCAGCGATTTTGGCGCCAGACCTGCTGATAATTGCGCCCGCTTTGATCATGTTGAGAACGCGTTCTGCTGCAACGTCGGCGTCGTGAATAACAGCCCCCGGCAAGGCGCGATCAACCAAAGTTGCATCGTCATTATACGCGCGATCCGCGAATATTTCGCCTGCCCAATGGCATCCCAAACCGCGTACAACAGTATCCATGGCAGTGGCTGCCTGCACGACAATCACGATGTCGGGCGAAATGTCCAAAGCTGCCTGAAAGCACAGTTTTGCCATGTCCGGGTCTTGCGCCGCCATATTGGAAAGCGCCCCGTGTAATTTGAAATGACGAACGCTGCCGCCCACAGATTTGGCCATCGCCTGGGCTGCGCCAAGTTGGTATCGAATAGTGTTTTTCAGGCTTTCAGCGGGCAAGGTCATCCGTCGTCGCCCAAAACCCTGTAGATCGGCAAAACCGGGGTGGGCGCCGATGCCGACATTTTTTTCAACCGCCAACCCCATCGTCTTTGCCATTACATCCGGGTCACCCGCATGGAAACCACAGGCGATATTGGCCGATGTTACAATATCCAGCAGGGCGGCGTCATTGCCCATGGTCCAGTCGCCAAACGACTCGCCCATGTCCGCGTTCAGATCAACCGTTCTGGTCATCGCTTGTCTCCAATTCCGCCCCGGCCGTTACGCCGCCAATCAATTGATAACTAAGAAGATCGCGAATTTCACGCGGATCCCTTATCAACGGTTGCATTGCACGCTTCAGATCAGTTTGAACCTGCGCTGGCGAGCGGTTGGTTTCAAGAGCGGTCTCAATAGTTACGAAACGGAAACGCAATCGCGTTCCCGGTGCCGCCTGCGCCACTAAGGGCAAGTCGTCAGGCACAACGGTTCCTATACGGGGGTAGCCACCGGTTGTCTGGCACTCGGGCAAAAGCACAAACGGGATGCCATCGCCGGTCATCTGAATGTCTCCGGCCACCATGATTTCTGACAAAATACTAAGCTGCTGCTCGGTGGCAAAAGCCGCGCCTTCAAAACCCAGTTGGACGCCCTGACGATTGCCACGCGGGGTCCGCACAAATTCGGTCGCTTCAAATCGGGCGATTTCGGCTTTGGAAAACCGATGCGTTTGTGCACTGGGAAGAACATGCAGGGTTCCGCCGGAAAAACGATCCGGTATGGGCAACCGCTGATCGGGCTGATCGAAATTGGCGTCCGCACCGATCGGTAAATTCATGCCGGGCTTAATAGGGGAGCCGATGCCCGCGACAATGTGGTGCGACCGACTTCCCAGTTGCTGCGGCGTTGCGAAACCTCCGCCAACATGCAGATAGCCATAATTGCCTTTCATCGCCGCACCGATTGAGATGCGCTGGCCAGCCCGGATGGTCTGTGATGCGTTCCATGCCAGCGGCTGGTCATCAACTGATGCTGCCATTGGGGCCCCTGTCAGGGCGATCCTGACGTCTTGTGACGCTTGGAAAGTTCCGCCAACACCAGCCATTTCAAGGACTGCGAATTCCGGGTTCTGCCCAAGCAATGCAGCGCCCTCGGCAAGTGCCAGACGATCAGCAGCACCCCCTTGTGACAAGCCAAAGGCCATATATCCCGGTCTGCCGAAATCCTGCACAGAAAGTGTCGGCCCTGCCTGATGGACGATCAGCGAGCCGCTCATTTGATGTCTTCCCAGTCCGCGCCGCCATTTTCGCCGCGCTCACCGGCGAGGATACTGGCAAAGACTTCCTCGCTGACTTGCGGGAACATGACCTCATCGCCCGGACGCAGCGCGAAGGGTGTTTCACTTTCGGGACGAAACCCGCGAAAACCCGTTTGCGCGATGTGGCGCCATCCGGTCGGAGTTTGGGCTGTGAACAGAACAAGCTGGCGAATCGCAACTGCCAGTGCACAGGCCGGGATCTGCGCTGACAGCCCGGATTGGCGCGGAATGTCCCAAGCATCGGGAAGCGTTCCCAGATATGGTTGGCCGGGCGCGAAGCCGATGGTGAGGACGCGCAATCGGCTTGATGAAATCTGGCTGATCGCTTGGGATGTGGACATCTGTGCCAAGGCCGCAGCCTCGACCAGTTGTGGGCCGAACGACCCACCATAGGCAGTTGGAATACGCCACAACCTGCGCTTTTGAGGCAAAGACGACGCGAACCAATCCTCGCTTTCGATCAACGCTGTAAGGGCCTTTCCCAACGTCGCATGGCTTAGATGGCTGGGGTCAAACCTGACATAGACGGACGTAAGCGAGGTCGTCGTTTCCTCTACGCCAGCCCAACTTTCTGTGCCTAACCGCGCGCGAAATGCCAGTGCAGCCCGGTTGGCAGGCTCGCTCAACACATCCGAAAAGGTCACCAGGATTCCGGACAATCCAATATTGGCAAGGCGCGGAAATTCCCGACCCGGGTCAGATTTGCTGGGATTGGCATTCACTTTTCAGGCTCCAAAAAAGAATTGGCTTGCATAATTTGCAAAACGTTGACAAATTGTCAACATAATACAAACAAAAGGCCTTTTGATTGTTA
>JAHRVD010000065.1 GCA_019090845.1 Marinosulfonomonas sp. | reverse complement strand
TAACCAGATCGCGACACCCAGCACTCTACCCCCATCAATTCCATTGCTGTGGAATCCATGAACCGCATATCAGCAGCCGCTGGATTAAGGCCCGCCAGCGCCGCCTCGGCGCCCGGCCCCTGCAATGCAACCAACGAGCGGTCGGTGATCACTTCGATCTCGCAATCATCAGAAAGATGCGCCCGCATATGGGCAATGTCGGCGTCTTTGCACGCGGCATTAACCACCAAAAACAGATGATCGCCCCGATTGGCCACCATAAGGTCGTCCAGTATCCCACCGGTTTCATTCGTAAAAATAGCATAGCGTTGTCGACCTTCGGCCAGCGCAAGGATAGACACCGGCACCAGCCGTTCCAGCGCCGTTGCGGCATCGGCCAGATCACCGCTTTTGGGGCGCAGGACCACCTGCCCCATATGACTGACATCAAACAACCCGGCAGCCGCGCGGCAATGCAGATGTTCCTTCATCACGCCCATCGGGTATTGAACTGGCATCTCATACCCGGCGAACGGCACCATTTTGCCGCCAAGCCCCACATGCAGATCGTATAAAACCGTGCGCTTCATTTCGGCCATACCGCCCCTCGTTGTTTTGGCCGGGCGTTTGATCCCCACGGCAGCACCCGCGGCAGGTTTCCCTGCCATCCTGATGCCCCCTCTGTCCTTTCGCCTGAGATCGTTATCCCTTCGGCGGGCGCGATTGCGCCACTCTCCAGAGTGTGTGACCCAGCGCAGGTCCCTTTGCCTGAGAGTTTCCGGGGCGGTTGCTCCTTCGGCACTGGCGGTAACCAGATTCTCCCTGCGCTGACGCAGGCGACGCTACTGCACCGCCGTGATGCAGGCAAGGGCTTGTGTTCTGAGCGTCAAGAGGGCATCCGGGGCCTTATGAAAACCCAGTTCATATTTGGTTACGGATCACTGGTTAACCAGGCAACACATGACCACAATAACGCGCTGGTCGCACGCCTGTCGGGCTGGAAACGGATCTGGCGCCACACCCAAGCCAGCCCGGCGGCCTTTCTAAGCACCGAACCCGATGCCGATTACGACATTGACGGGCTGATTCTGCAGGTCGCGCATGAAAATCCGGAACTGGAACGCCGCGAGCAGGCCTATAGGCGCGCCGATGTCACTGATCGCACCAGCCACAACCATCCCGGTCCGGCCCATATCCACACCTACACTCTTGTTCGAGAGCATGGCGTTTCAGACACCTTAGATCGACCGATCCTGCTCAGTTATCTTGATGTGGTTGTCCAGGGCTATTTTCGTGAATTTGGGGAAGACGGCGTGGATCACTTTTTTGAGACTACCCAAGGTTGGAACACACCAATTCTGGATGACCGCGCGCAACCAACCTATCCGCGCCACCAAAAGCTAAAGCGCGAAGAAACCGAATTGACAGATAGTTGGCTGGCCAAGCTATCTGCGGTTGTGAAACAGCGTTAACAGCCGGGCCTGACGTTGGAATCGCGGTGCCTTTTGCGGCGTTTCCAATGCGGACCTGGCGATCACCCTTTGCGAAAGCCGCACCGCGATCAAACCAAAGACCAACCCGCCAAACGCCTGCCCGACCAGCACCCCCGGAGCGCCAAAAAAATACGCCCCCAGCAGCACTGTTGGAATTGTTCCCAGCGTATGCCGCCCCCAGTTGATCCATGTTGAATAATAGGGGTGGCCAAGATTATTGAAGGCCGAATTTGACACAAAGATCAGCCCGTTAAAGAAAAATGCCAGCGCCAACGGGCCACAGAACAAAAACACGAGTTGGCGGCTGATGCCTTCGGCCTGAAACAACATCACAATCATGTCGCGCGTCAGGAATAAAACCACCGAAACGACGCCCACCACCACGGCTGTGAACAATATCCCTTCGCGAAAGGCTGTTTTCACCCGGTCATGTTGCCCGGCACCGGAATTTTGCGCAATGATCGGCCCTATCGCGCCCGACAGCGCAAAAATCACCCCAAAGGCGACCGGGGTCAGACGTGAAATAATCGCCATGCCCGCCACCGCGGCCTCGCCGTATTGTGCCATAGATCGCGTCACATAGGCCTGCCCGATTGGCGTGGCCAATTGTGTAAGGATCGCCGGGAAAGCAATCGTCAAAACCGGCGAAATATCGGCCAAAACTGCGGCTTTCTTTGGCATATGCAGCCCGCCGTAGTGGCGCACAATCGGATAAAGCGACGCAAAACATATCGTCGCGCGCGCGGCAACACTTGCGATCGCGGCGCCGGTCAGATCCAGATCGAACCCAAAGATCAGTATCGGGTCCAGAACGGCATTGGCGAGCCCCCCGAAAAGTGTTGCGAACATTGCCCGGCGCGAATCGCCATGCGCCCGCAGAACGGCACCACCCACCATTGCTGCAACCAAAACAGGCAGTGAAGGAATGATAATCGCCAGATAGTCCACCGCCAGATCCAGCGTTTCACCCGACGCCCCCATCAAACCGGCCAGAGCTTCCAAGTTGAACCAAACCACCGCGGCAAAGATCACGCTAATCAGCACACCGATTAGAAGTGTGTTCGTCGCCCTTTGTTGCGCCAGATTTTCATCACCCGCCCCAAGCGCGCGTGCCACCAGCGCCCCGGCGGCAATCGCCATTCCGATCCCAAAGCTGGAAGTGAAGAACAGGATGGCACCGGCATACCCGACCGCAGCCGCAAGTTCGGCGTTGCCCAGCATCGAGATAAAAATCATATCTACCAGATCAACGAAAAATATCGCCATCAATCCGATCTAGGCCGTCAGCGACATCACCGTAACGTGGCGCAGCAAACTACCTTCCAGAAACGCAGCCTTTGGTGTATTCATCGCCGTCTCCCGGCGGACTGATCCCACCAAACCTAACCCTATGCGAGAATCTTTATTTCATCGACAGAAATTTGGCCAACACGCACTATTACAACTTCGGTGCGACCTGCATCAGGGCCATAACATCAGCCATTTCCGGCCCCCGTTCGCGCCCCGTAACCGCGTGGCGCAGTGGCATGAACAGCCCCCGCCCTTTGCGCCCGGTTTTTTCCTTTACCGCTGCAGTCCAGTTCCCCCAGGTATCTGAATCAAAAGGCATTTCAGGAAGCATGGCAAATGCTTCGGCCACGAATTCGCGGTTTTCATCGGTTACTAAAGGTCTCGCGCCATCGCGAAACAAAGACCACCAGTCAGCCATTTCGGCGCGCACACCGATATTGTCACGCACGACGTCCCAGAACTTGGGGGCGATCGCCTTGGGCACGCCAAGGGCAGCGATCTGCGCCGCGACGTCGCCAAAGTCCAGCGATGACAAAAAGCGCGCTGAAAGCGGGTCCAGATCATCCTCATCAAATTTGGTTGGCGAGGCCCCAAAATGCGTGATGTCAAAGCCCGCCACCAATTCGTCAATCGTGCCAAAAACCTCGACCGGATCAGACGATCCCAGCCGCGCCATCAGCGACAACAACGCCATTGGTTCCACCCCGCGGGCGCGCATATCGCGCAGCGAAAGTGTGCCCAACCGTTTGGACAAAGCTTCGCCCTTCGGCCCGGTCAGCAACGAATGATGTGCAAACCCCGGCACGGTGCCGCCAAGGGCGCTGATAATCTGTATCTGGGTTGCGGTGTTGGTCACGTGGTCCGAACCGCGCACCACATCGGTGATGCCAAAATCAATATCGTCACAGACCGAAGCCAGCGTATAAAGAAACTGCCCGTCGCCCCGGATCAGAACCGGGTCCGACACGCTGGCCGCATCAATCGAGCGATCACCCAGAATTCCATCTGTCCATTCAATACGCTGATGATCCAGCTTAAACCGCCAATGCCCCGCCCCGCGTTCGGCGCGCAGCGCATCTTTTTCAGCCTCTAATAATGCCAACGCCGCCCGGTCATAAACCGGCGGACGCCCCATATTGAGCTGCTTTTTGCGTTTCAGATCCAGCTCAACCGGCGTTTCAAAACACTCATAAAACCGCCCCATGGCGCGCAGCTCATCCGCCGCCGCTTCGTAGCGATCCAGCCGCACGGATTGGGTTTCAACCCGGTCCCAGACCAAACCCAGCCACTCCAGATCCTCTTTGATCGCATCCGCGTATTCGGGCTTTGAGCGTTCCGGGTCTGTATCATCCAGCCGCAGAATAAACTGCCCACCTGCTTTTCGTGCAATCAGATAGTTGAACAGCGCTGTGCGCAGGTTGCCAATATGCAGGTAACCAGTGGGCGACGGGGCAAAACGAGTGACAGTCATCGGGTATTCTCCTGAACAGAGGGGTGCTTTTTCATAAGCCGCCGCATTTGTCCATGATTTGCATGACCATCACCCAGCTCAGTCAGCCCGGCAGCGGCCCGAACACGTTGACGTGATATCAATTTCCTGGCGTCGGTGTTAGTCTGGCGCTGCCACCTTTTTCCAACTGCTAGGATTTCAGATGTCACATTTTCCAAATCTAACCCGAAGATCGACCCTGTTGGGTGCCGCCGCAATTCCGGCAGCATTTGCAACCAGCGGGCCTGCTATTGG
>JAHRVD010000064.1 GCA_019090845.1 Marinosulfonomonas sp. | reverse complement strand
GCCTCGTCCCGGCTGTCGATGATCCACCGCTGCGCATGCAACAGCGCCGCCGGTCCAAGATAACGATCCCCGTTCCACCAATAACTTGGGCAGGACGTAGAACAGCAGGCGCACATCACGCATTCATACAGACCGTCCAGTTTGGCGCGATCCTCGATCGACTGTTTCCATTCCTTGGCGGGACGGTTCGTCTTGGTTTCCAGCCACGGCATGATGCTGGCATGCTGAGCATAGAAATGCGTCAGGTCTGGGATCAGGTCCTTGACCACGGGCAAATGCGGCAGAGGGTAGATTTTCACATCGCCCTTGATCTCTTCCATGCCATAGATGCAGGCCAGCGTATTGATGCCATCGATATTCATCGCGCAGGATCCGCAGATCCCTTCACGACACGAGCGACGGAACGTCAGCGTCGGATCAATCTCGTTCTTGATCTTGATTAGCGCGTCCAGAACCATCGGCCCGCAGCTGTCCATATCGACGAAATAGTTGTCGACGCGCGGGTTCTCGGCGTCGTCCGGGTTCCAGCGATAAATCGAGAACTTTCGCAGATTGGTGGCACCATCCGGCTTTGGCCAGGTCTTGCCTGTGCGAATACGAGAGTTCTTGGGGAGTGTCAGTTGAACCATATCCTCAACCTACCCTTTTCATAATTTTCAATTGGGCCAAAACCATCAGTAAACCCGCGCCTTTGGTGCGATTTTCTTTAGGTCAATGCCGCCTTCTTTTTGTTTCGTCAGCGGATCCAGATGCACGTTGCGATAGGTCAACTTGACTTTGTTGCCATCCACCGTCGCCAAAGTGTGCTTGCGCCAGTTCTTGTCATCGCGATCCGGGAAGTCTTCGTGCGCGTGGGCACCACGGCTTTCCTTGCGCGCTTCTGCGCCAACAATTGTGGCCAGCGCGTTTGGCATCAGGTTCGTCAGTTCCAGCGTTTCCATAAGGTCGCTGTTCCAGATAAGGCTGCGGTCTGTGACGGCAAGATCGTCGACTTTTGCAGCAACCGCTTCCATCTTCTTGCATCCTTCAGCCAGCGACTTTTCGGTGCGGAAAACGGCAGCGTCTGATTGCATCGTATTTTGCATTTCACTGCGCAGATCAGCAGTTGTGACCGAACCTTTAGCGTGGCGCAGTCCGTCAAAACGATCAAGTGCGGCATCCACGGATGCCTGATTTGGCGTTTGGTTTGCTTCGTTTGGATCGACAATTTCGCCAGCTTTAATCGCCGCGGCGCGGCCGAACACGACCAGATCAATCAGTGAATTGGAACCCAATCGGTTGGCCCCGTGAACCGAAGCACACCCCGCCTCGCCCACAGCCATCAGGCCCGGTGCGACCCGGTCATGGTCTTTGGCGGTCGGGTTCAGCACTTCGCCCCAATAGTTGGTTGGAATGCCACCCATATTATAGTGAACCGTCGGCAGAACGGGGATTGGTTCCTTATTCAGATCAACACCAGCAAATATCCGCGCGGATTCCGAGATACCCGGCAGGCGCAACGCCAGCGTTTCCGGCGGAAGATGGTTCAGATGCAAATGAATATGGTCACCGTTCGGGCCAACGCCACGACCTTCGCGAATTTCCATCGTCATGCAACGGCTGACAACATCGCGAGAGGCGAGGTCTTTATAGGTCGGCGCATAACGCTCCATAAAGCGTTCGCCTTCGGAGTTGGTCAGATAGCCACCCTCGCCGCGGGCGCCCTCGGTAATCAGGCAACCAGCACCGTAAATTCCGGTCGGGTGAAACTGCACGAATTCCATGTCCTGCAAAGGCAATCCCGCGCGCGCGACCATTCCGCCACCGTCACCGGTGCAGGTATGGGCCGATGTTGCGCTGAAATAGGCGCGGCCATAGCCGCCCGTCGCCAGCACCGTCATCTTGGCGTTAAACAGATGCAGCGTTCCGTCGTCCAGTTTCCATGCCAGAACACCCTGACAGGTGCCGTCTTCGCCCATGATCAGGTCAATGGCGAAATATTCGATATAAAATTCTGCGTTATGCTTCAGTGACTGACCATAGAGCGTGTGCAATATCGCGTGGCCCGTCCGGTCAGCAGCAGCGCACGTGCGCTGCACTGGCGGCCCTTCGCCAAACTCAGTGGTGTGGCCACCGAACGGACGCTGGTAAATCGTGCCCTCTTCGGTGCGGGAAAATGGAACGCCGTAATGCTCCAGCTCGTAAACCGCTTTTGGGGCTTCACGCACCAGATATTCCTGCGCATCCGTATCACCCAGCCAATCCGAACCTTTGACGGTGTCATACATGTGCCATTGCCAATTGTCCGGCCCCATATTGGACAGCGACGCGGCAATGCCACCCTGTGCGGCCACGGTGTGCGACCGGGTCGGGAAAACCTTGGTCACGCAAGCGGTGCGCAAGCCTTGCTCGGCCATGCCAAGCGTTGCGCGCAAACCAGCGCCGCCCGCCCCCACAACCACGACATCATAGTCATGAACTTCGTATTCATATGCAGCCATATTCAGGTCTTCCTTATAGCGCGATTTTGGCGATAGCGAACACGCCGGTCGCCGCCGCAGCGTAACTTAGGCAGGTCGTTGCGATAATCAGGTATTCACGCGCCAGCCCCTGCACATAATCCTCGATCATGATCCGCACGCCATTTTTGAAATGCATAAACCCAACGACGATCGTCAGCGCAGCGACAATTGCCGGGAACGGTCGTGTATAATAGGCCAGAACATCCTCATAGGACGCGCCCAGAATTTTCCCGAACGTAAAGATGAACAGGGGCACCAGCACCAACAGGCCAACCGAACTGACGGTCATGCTCCAATGATGCAACGTTCCATGCTTGGCCGAACCCATGCCCGTTGCCCGTTTGCGATCTGTCAAATAAGCCATGTTCGCCCCCTTCACAGAACAATTACGGTCAGGGCGGTCAATACCACCGACCCGATGATGACGCCCCAGCCCAGTTTTTGCGCTGTCTCAATTTCCAGCCCACGCCCGGTGTCCCAATAAAGATGCCGCAGCCCGGCCAGCGTGTGATACCAGATCGCCCAAAGCGACCCCACCATCACCAGATCGCCAAACCAGCTGGTGACCAGCCCGTTGACCGCCGCAAAACAGCCCGGCGAGATTGCCGCCGACAAAAACCAGACCACAATCAACAGCGCTCCGACCAGCAAAGCGTTCCCGGTAATTCGCGTCAATATCGACGTCGTCGACGTCAGTTGCGGTCGGTAAATCGACAAATGCGGTGATAAGGGCCGGTTGCCCCGGTTCACATCAGCCATGGATCATCCTTTCGTTCCGGTGCAGCACCCCAAAGTCTTGCCGGTGTTCTGCACATTCCTTG
>JAHRVD010000063.1 GCA_019090845.1 Marinosulfonomonas sp. | reverse complement strand
TCGATCAAGTAAATGTCAAATTCCAGTGCCAGCAGCAGTGAGAAACAAAACCGCGCCCGCATTCCGGAACTGTAGGTGGCGACCGGCATGTCGAAATATTCCTCGATCCCGGTCAGCCAGCGGGTGAACGCTTCCATATAGTCCGGGTCCAGCCCGTAAAGCTGTGCCACGAACCGCGCGTTTTCGCGGGCCGTATGCTTACCAACAATTCCGCCCATAAAGCCCAGAGGGAAGGAAACCCGGCAAGTCTTTCTAATGTCGCCTTCGTCGGGCTTTTCCAGCCCGGCCATCATGTTGATGATCGTCGTTTTTCCGGTGCCGTTCGGTGCCAGGATGCCAAGCGAATTGCCCAATTCAATGCGAAACGAGGCACGGTCAAGGATGACCTTCCTTTGTTTGCCAGTCCAGAATGACTTGCTCACATTATTGAATTCGAGCATTCACGCGCTCCTGCCGGGAGTATTGCCTCATGCATCCCCTATCAGGGTTTTGTTAACGATGACCTATTGCTGGCCAATTCGTGCCCATTATGTCGGAACATTGGTGCTTAACACAACGGAAATGGCGCGTTGGCAAGCAGCGCAGGCCAAATTCATAGGCGAATTGTCGCGAATGCTGGCGTTTGCTTAGCCGTTTTGCTTTTCCACACGCAGTAATTTGCCTGCGATGATGGAAATTATCGCGGCAAAGAAGCTTAGCAACGCACCCATTTTGGCGGCGTCCCTCACATTGATGCCTTCCAGTGTGACGCTACTGTCAAAAGCAACCGATGCGATGAACAGCGAAACCGTAAAGCCGATGGCAGAGACACAGCCGATCACAAACAAGTCCGAGGTGCGCATACCTGTCGGCAATCCCAGCCTAAGCGGATGCGCCGCGAACCAGCCAAACAGCAAAACCCCTGCCGGTTTGCCGATAAGCAACCCGGACAAAACCAGCCATGTTGGCGAACCGATTGACGAAAACTCGACCCCTGCGTTCAGCAGGCCAAAGAAGAACAATATGATCTCGACCGGATGTTTCAGCAAATGCTCGACGTGGTTCAGCAAATCAGTCAGGTATTGCTCGGCTTCCGAAAAGATACCAAAGGCCCGGTCTGCATGCGGAAGGGTTGCAACGATTGGCAGTAGGCCAAGTGCAGGGTGCAGCCCTGATTCCTGAAACCCATACCAGCTAAGTGCGCCTGCGACAGCATATGGCCAGAACGACAATTTTTGGCGCATCCATGTCGAACGCGGGCGGTCTTGATTGCCGCGATCCAGCGTTCTGGGAAGCCAGTTAAAGAAGAAGTAAACTGCAACCGCTGCGCCCACTGACAGCAGCAGCCATTCCATTGCCAGTTCGCTTGAGGGATAAAATATCGCCAGAATAATCAACCCGGCGGCATCGTCAGCGATTGCCAGCAGCAGCAGAAAGCGCACCGCTGGATGACCGGCGCCAAACACGATCCGGCCAACAAGGTAAGAAAACGCAATGTCTGTCGCCGTCGGGATCGCCCAGCCGCGTGACACCGCGTCAAAAACATCCGAGCCAAGGAACATCGCCAAACCAAGATAAACCGTTATCGGCCCAAGCATTCCGCCCAGTGTCGCAAACAGCGGTGTTGCAGCCTTGCGCCCGCGCAGCGCACCGTTTTTCAGAATCACGGCTTCCCAGACTTCTTTGGCAGCGATGGCAAAGAAAAACGCCATAAGGACATCGTTAAACAGATAGTGCATCGTCAGGGTGCGGTGGACATGCCCGTTTTCATCAAGGTGCGGGTGGCCGATAAAAAAATCGTCAATCAGAACGAATTCAACGAAATTATGGTAGCTGTGCGGGTTGATATTTGCCCAGACTAACGCAATCAGTGCGCCTGCGATCAGCAACAATGAATAGTTGGTTACGAAATTCCAGACGCGGTACATTAAGAGCCTCCCAGCCGATTGTTCGGTTGAGATAATTCATGCAGCGGTGTTCGACAACCTCGTGACGAAAAAATTCGTGCCGGTCAGGCCACAATGGCCCAAATCATGCCGGCTGCCATCGCTCCAACCATCGCAATTCCCAGATAGGCGAAGAACACACGGGGTTTGACCAGTGCCCAGACGGCTATTGCGGCTGGAATGCAACTGACGCCGCCAGCGATCACAAACGACATCGCCGCGCCGTTTGACATGCCTTGGGTCAGCAGCGCGTCCACCAGTGGCACAGCCGCATATCCGTTCAGATAGGCCGGTGCACCAACCAGCGCGCCAAGAATGATCGGCATCAGGCCGTTTCCGCCAAGCACATTGGCAATCATCTCGGCCGGGATGTAGTGCAGCATCAAAGCTTCGAACAAATAGGCAAGCAGCAACCATTTCCCCAGAAAAAATGCGTTGTCCACGACAGTTTCACGAAACATATCGCGCCGTTCCGTTTCGTGCCAGAAACGCCACTCGGGTTTGCCGGTAAATGGGTTTGAACCGCAGCCACAGCCGCTTTGAACCGTCGCCTCACGCAGCGGGTTGGCAAATACCGGGCCGTTGGCAAACCCTTTGACAACAAAGCCACCGAACAATCCCAGAGCAACGGCGGCCAACGTCTTGGCAATTGCAAAGTCGAACCCAAGGGTTCCGCCGGTAATCAGAAACATCGCCGGGTCCATCAGTGGCGATGACAGCCAAAAGGCCATAACGGCGGACAGCGGTGCGCCTACGGCAAGCAGGGCTGCGATAAACGGGATAACTTCGCACGAACAGAATGGCGATATGCCGCCCATCAACGCCGCAAGGAATATCATTTTGACTTCGCGGCCCTCAAAGGCGCGCGCCAGCAACGACTCGGCGCCGGTTGCCTTAAGATAGCCGATCGCGAGCACTGCAAAAGCAATGAAAACTCCGGTTTGGGCAATGGCGCCCGCAGCAAAGCGTAATGTGGGCCAAAGCTGTGCGGGGTCAAATACTGCGACCATCAGCGGGATCAGCACGATCACCAGCAGGGCTTTGTCGATGCGTTTCCAAAGTGCGCCCATGTTGCGCGGTGATTGGGTCAGATCAGACATGGTCGTGGTCCTTGTGTGCTTCTTGGCTATCGGCGCAACATTCCGACAACAGGAATTCCGAAAGCGCGCGCATTTCATCATAGGCGGCTGCAAAACAGATAATCGAGCGCCCCTGACGCATCTGTTCAACAAGACCGGCCTGAGACAGGATTTTCATGTGATGGGTCAGAGTCGAGCCGGTGACGCCGCTGCGCTGGCCAAGTTCACCAATGCTGACGCCCTCCGGGCCTGCCCGAACGATCGAGCGCAATACCTGAAGGCGTTGTTCCGAGCCGAGCGCTGAAAATGCAGCGGCGGCACGTAGGACGGACTGGGAATGAGGAGATTCTTGTTTCATATTTCGATAATTCTAGAAATAACGAAATTAGTCAAGTTGGAATTGCGCACCTCGCGAAACGGCGATACGTCGCCCCTATGCAGTCGCACTTTACCAACCTCAAATCCGACATCTCTGCCTGCCAGCTATGCGCAGAGCGTTTTGCGGGAACCGCGACGGCGCATGAACCCCGCCCCACAGTCTGGTTTGATGAAAGCGCTTCTATACTTATTGCGGGGCAGGCACCGGGAATGCGGGTTCACCAGTCCGGGCGGCCGTTCACGGACCCTTCGGGTGATCGGCTGCGCGATTGGCTGGAATTGGACGCAACCGAATTTTATGACCGTGCACGTGTGGCGATTGTCCCGATGGCATTCTGCTTTCCCGGATATAATGCAAAAGGGGCCGATCTTGCGCCGCCGGTGATCTGTGCACAATCGTGGCGTCGCCGCGTCATGGAAGGCCTTGGGAATATTCGTCTGACGATCCTTGTGGGTGGGTATGCACAAAAATGGCATTTGAAATCTAAGGCGAGTGTCACCGATACGGTGCGCGGATGGGGTGATTGTGCGCCATCTGTTTTCCCGCTGCCCCATCCGTCTTGGCGCAACACAGCGTGGCTGAAAAAGAACCGGTGGTTTGAACGCGAACTGTTACCGGCGCTGCGACAGCAGGTCAGGAAGGTGCTGAATGGCTGATATGACAGCTTTGGATCACGCGCATGAAATGATGCAGGCGAACGAACAGGATAAAGTCGCGCGGCTTCGGTTTTACGAACGCATGGCCGATACCGAGTTGTGCGTGTTGCTGGAAGAAGAATCCGACCTGGAAACCCTGTCACCAAAAATTCTGACGGCAGAGGGTGCGCAATTTTGCCTTGTCTTCGATACCGAGGAACGCTTGGCCGAATTTGCAACCGGAACTGTTCCCTATGCGGCTTTGTCGGGGCGTTCACTGGTGAATATGTTGGCCGGGCAGGATGTGGGGCTGGGGGTCAATCTGGACGTGGCACCGTCCAGTATTCTGATCCCGCCGGACGCTTTGGCGTGGCTGCGCGATATGCTGTCTGAAAAAGCGCAGGAAGCGACAGATTTGCCGGTCAAGCTGGCGGCACCTGTGGACCTGTCGGACGCTCTTTTTGCGGCTTTGAGCAGTAAACTAGCGCTTGCGACCGGTCTTGCAGATGCGGCCTATCTGGTTGATGCAGCTTATAAAAGTGGGCGCGCCGGGTATTTGCTTGCCGTTATCAATCCGGTTGCTGGCAGCGAGGGCGCGTTGGTTCAGGCGGTCAATGAAGCACTGGTTTTCACCGGCGAAGATGATTTGCAATTGGATGTGTCTTTCTTTGGTTCAGAGGCGCCAATTTTGCCGCATCTCGTCAACGTCGGATTAATGTTTGAAATTCCCGTGCCAGAACCGGCCAAAATCCCCGGTGCCGCCCCCGGAATGGACAAGAACAATCCGCCAAAACTGCGCTAATAGCCTGCGGCCCGGTCCACCAGAAACTTCATTTCTTCGCCTGCCTCACAAAGCCGGATATTTTCGGCGATGACCTGTGACGCGGTCTCGGGCCGGGTTTCTGACGCCACATGAGGGGTGACTGTGACGCTGGGATGGGTCCAATACGGGTGATCCGCGGGCAGCGGTTCCTGACGGAATACATCCAGCGTTGCATGGGAAATCTGACCGCAATCCAGTGCCCCAAGCAGCGCGTTGTCGTCGATTAATTGCCCTCGGCCGGGGTTGATGACGACCGCACCTTTGGGCATCAGGTTTAGGTTTTCGACATTCAGAGTGTTTTCTGTCGCGGATGTTAGTGGCAACAACAGGACTAGGATTTCCGCCTGCGCCAGAACCCGCGCCAGCCCGGCGCTGCCGTGATGTGTT
>JAHRVD010000062.1 GCA_019090845.1 Marinosulfonomonas sp. | reverse complement strand
GGCACGATCCGGGTGCTGGTTGAACCGGTTGGCGGCGGGTTAAGCGCCGATATGGTCGCCGATATCTGCACCGCTCGGGCCAAGCGCCGCCCGGTGGCCTATGTGGTTGATACCGACAGTTGGCAGCGCCAGCTTTTCTATGGTGGGCAGGGCGGTCTGGCGGATCGGTTCCGGTCTGACAAATCCGGATTTGAGGGCGCGCGGTTCATCGCCATTCATAACCCAGCCCTTCGCCTGGGGGTTGTCGGGGCGGTGCATATTGCGCAACCGCTGATGCAGATGGCGCGGCTGGCGGGGTTTGACACCGTTCTGATCGACCCGCGCGAGGCATTCGCAACAAGCGATCGTTTCCCCGGTGAAAAGATCGTGCATGACTGGCCGGACGCCGCACTTGGCGATTTTGGTCTGGATGCGCGTACCGGCGTTGTCACCCTGACCCATGATGCCAAACTGGACGACCCGGCGATCATCGCAGCGCTGAGATCCGATGTATTTTACCTTGGCTGTCTGGGGTCAAACCGGACCCATGCCAAGCGCGTTGCACGGTTGACACAGGCCGGGTTCATGCCCGATGATATCGCTCGCATCCATGCACCCGTCGGGCTGGATATCGGTTCAAAATCTCCGGCTGAAATTGCGATCTCGATCATCGCCGAGATCGTGCAAAACCTGCGTCAGGGATCGCGCAAATCAGGCTAGAATATACCCTGACAAACGATCATCACCACGCCCGCAACAACGACAAATCCGGCGTCCACGGCAACTGCATAACCAGATTTTCCGCTGAATTTGCCGTTAGAGACAAGAAACGCCGCAGCGACCAGAATGGCGAGGATTGCTGTTGTCAGCGCGTTGGTTTGCGCTGTGACGCCGATCACCAACGCCAACAGGAACAGGGCTACTGTCTGCGCCACCATGGCACCAATGGGCATAGATTTGGCGGCCCCAAGTTCAACACCCGATCCGGCGGCCCAGCCTTTGCCAAACAGTTTTTCGTTATACCATGCCCAGCCGACCAGAAAGGCCACGACGGTGCCTGTGATAACTGCAGTCCAATTTAGATTTTCCATATTTCTGTCCTTTGTAGATTTTTTGTTTGATTGATGGCCCTAATATTGGTCCCGGTGTTGCAGCCATGACATGGTGAAGGGCAGGCCGTTTTCGTCCCGTCCTTTGGGTGTCAGATCAAGGATGTGATAGGCGCTGTTAAGCATATCCAGCCCGCGCGAATAGGTGGAATACGTGTGATAAATCGCACCGTTTTCATCTTTTGCGAATACGCTGATACCCGGCATTTCGGGCGCGCCGTGTTTCAGGGTGTCATAATTGTAAACCGCCTTGCCATCGGCGATGTCCTGTTGGCTGAAAGTCACGCCGTAGTCCTGATTGAAATCGGTATTTGCCGCTGAAACCCAAGGCAATGTCCAGCCCATCCGCGCGCGGAATTTCTGTAAGGTTTCCAGTGGCGCACTGGATACCATCGCCAGTGCGGTGTCGCGCGCGCCAAGATGCGCCTCGGTCCCTTCGAAATTGTCCATCCAGAACGAACAGGATTTGCAGCCTGCCTGCCAGTCGGGTGCGAACATAAAGTGGTAGATCACCAGCTGGCTGTGCGCCCCAAACAGGTCGCCAAGGGAAACCGCACCGCCGCTGGCGTCAAACAGATAGTCTTTGTCAACGCGGACCCAAGGCAGATCGCGCCGTGCCGCACTTAACGCATCGCGTGTCCGGTTGAATTCTTTTTCGCGTTCCAGCAGGTTTTTGCGTTGTTCCAGCCAGTCTTTGCGCGTGGCAATTGTGATCGTCATGTCCTGTCCTTCCCAAAAAATTCAGATTGCTGCGTCCAGAGCGCCAAGTATGGAAGTCCAGCCGCCTTCATGGTTGTCGCGGGCCTCTGGCGAGGCAAATTTCACATGATGCAGGTTCAGTTCAGTGCCCCCCTCAACCGGTTTGAAATCCAGCGTGACAGTGCTGTCATCAACCGAGAATGGCGACTGCCATGTAAAAACCAACTGCGAATGCGGGTCGATTTTCTTATAGATCCCATGATGCGGAATTTCTTGGTCGCCACCTTGCATGATGATGTCAAAACGGCCCCCCTCGACCGGATCAGTAGAGGCGCGAGGTACGCTCATCCCGCTGCCGGGCAGCATGAATTTCATCAGCATTTCCGGATCAAGCCAGGCATTGAACAGCCGTTCGGCCGGGGCGTTTATCACGCGCGAAACAGTTAGCGATAGATCAGTCATTGTCAGGTTCCTTTGTCAGCAGATTTTCCAATGCCTCCAGCCGCATATCCCAGATTGAACGAAGCTGATTGAACCAGCGGTCAATTTCTTTGACCGGCTCCATATCAACTTGGATCAGGTGGACGCGGCCGATGGTTTTACGGCTGACCAGCCCGGCTTTTTCCAGAACCTTGATGTGTTTGGACACCGAATTCAGGCTCATTTCATAGTGGTCCGCCAGATCAGTCACCCTTGTGGCACCTTCTTGTGCGAGCAGCGTCAGGATTGCGCGTCGGGTCGGGTCACTGGCGGCCTTCAGAATATCGGAAAGGCGCGACGTATTTTGATCAACCATATGGGTGAATAACTGTGTTCTGGCCGTTAGTCAACCAAAAGGGTGAATAATAATCTGCAATTCAACGCTCCAAATGTGCGAATCGGTGTTCTCATTGCCCCGGTCGCGTGATTAATTCAGCCCAATTCAATTTTCGGAGGTAATCATGACAAAGGTCTCGTTGACGCTAAACGGCAAACCGGTGTCAGGAAAAATAGAAGGTCGCACCCTGCTGGCAGAATTTCTGCGCGAGGGGCAGGGGCTGACCGGCACCCATATCGGTTGTGATACCAGCCAGTGCGGTGCCTGCCTTGTGCATGTGAATGGCGATCTGGTGAAATCCTGCGCAATGTTCGCACTTGAGGCCGACGGTTGTGAGGTCACCACAATCGAGGGGGTGGCGGCCGCCGATGGCACGCTATCTGCAATTCAGGACGCATTTCGTGAACATCACGGGTTGCAATGCGGATTTTGCACGCCGGGTATGGTGATGTCGACGGCAGAGTTGCTAAAGATTAACCCAAAACCAACCGAGGCCGACATCCGCGACCATCTGGAAGGCAATATCTGCCGCTGCACCGGCTATCATAACATTATCAAAGCGATCATGGCCGCCAGCGGTCAGGATGTTTCGGGTATCGCTGCCGAATAGCTGACCCGCCCAGAGGAGGCCGTAGGCCATGTATAATTT
>JAHRVD010000061.1 GCA_019090845.1 Marinosulfonomonas sp. | reverse complement strand
CGATCGCAAAGGTAGGGCGTATAGCTCAGTGGTAGAGCACTACGTTGACATCGTAGGGGTCACAAGTTCGAACCTTGTTACGCCCACCATCGCCCGACCCGGGGCATAAAGTTTAAAGGCGCCCGCGCGCCGCGATTTGAGGAGAGGACCATGAAGGTCAGAAACTCGCTACGGTCACTTAAGAACCGGCACCGCGACTGTCGCATTGTGCGCCGCAAAGGCCGTGTTTATGTGATCAACAAAACACAACGCCGGTTTAAAGCCCGCCAAGGCTAAATACACCTGCATTGATTTACAAAAAAGGCCGCCGGTTGGTTCCGACGGCCTTTTTTGCTTGCTTACACCCCGGAAATCCGCCGAAGTCCGGATAGTTTTGGGCTACGCAGGATCAATCGTAGTTGCGCTGGTCGTCAATAACCTTGCCGTCATTGGGCAAGCTGCCCGGGGCGACGATCTCGACTTTACCACGCAATTTCAAAACGGTGGACACCGAGGCTTCGCAAGCGATCTGATCAGCGCCCGCGCCCTCGATCTGTACCACCATTTCATCCATTTCATTCACTCGGGTCACGGTGACCCTCGCTTTTTTTACCTCTGCATGGCGGCCAACCAGGTCGGCAACCTGTTCTGGGCGCACAAACATGCCTTTGATCTTGGTGGTCTGGTCAGCCCGGCCCATCCAACCCTTGATACGCATATTGGTCCGCCCACAGGGGCTTTGGCCTGGCAGAACTGCTGAAAGATCACCGGTGGCAAAACGGATCAGGGGGTAATCGGGGTTCAGGCTGGTCACGACCAATTCGCCGACTTCGCCTTGGGCCACCGGATCGCCAGTGCCCGGACGCACAATTTCGACGATCACTCCTTCGTCTACGATCATCCCCTCACGAGCCTGAGTTTCATAGGCAACGTTGCCCAGATCAGCCGTGGCATAACATTCCAGACACAGAATCCCGCGATCTGCATATTCCTGCCGCAGGCTTGGAAATAGCGCCCCGCCCCCAACGACTGCCTTGTTGATTTGCAACTCGACACCCAGCTCATCGGCTTTATCGAGGATTATTTTCAGATAGTCCGGCGTTCCGGCATATACCGTGGCTCCGATGTCTTTGGCGGCACGTACCTGCATTTCAGTCTGTCCGGTTCCAGCCGGTAAAACCATTGCCCCGACCGCGCGGCACGCGTTTTCAAATAACATGCCCGCCGGTGTCAGATGATAGGAAAAGCAGTTTTGCACGACATCGTCGGGGCCCACCCCTGCGGCGCGCATGAACCGGCCCAAACGCCACCAGTCATCGCTGGTACGACCGGGTTCGTATATCGGGCCGGGTGATTGAAACACATGTTCAACCTTGCCCGAAACAAAGCCGCCAAATGGCGGCATCGCCGCCTGCGCTTTTCCCAGATCAGATTTTCGCAACAGCGGCAAAGCTGCCAAAGCCGCGACAGAATTTATGGTGGTCGGGTCCACATCCGCAAGCGCGCTTGCATATCCGGCCAAACCTTTGGCCCGTGCTATCTGTGCCACAAGCACAGGGGACAAGTCCGCAGCCCGTTGATCCGCGCTGCGTGTTTCCAGTTCATCAAAAAATGTCATTGGTATTTCCTAGCTCAGCCAGCGCTTGCGCCGCCGGTAAGACCGCACATCACGGAACGATTTGCGCCCCTCTTCAGATACACCCAGGTAAAATTCTTTCACATCCGGGTTCTCGCGCAGTTCATCCGCAGGGCCGTCCATCACCACACGCCCGCTTTCCAGAATATACCCGTAATGGGCAAACCGCAGCGCAACGTTGGTGCTCTGTTCGGCCAAAAGAAAGCTAACGCCTTCTTGCTCATTCAAGTTCTTCACGATGGTAAAAATCTCTTCCACCAACTGTGGCGCAAGACCCATCGAAGGCTCGTCCAGCAGGATAGTTTCCGGCCGGCTCATCAGCGCACGACCAATCGCAACCATTTGTTGCTCGCCGCCCGACGTGTAGCCCGCCTGCGATTTGCGGCGCTCTTTCAGACGTGGAAAATAGGTATAGACCAAGTCCAGATCCGCATCGATTGCACCACGGCCATCGCGCCGCGTATAGGCACCGGTCATCAAATTTTCTTCTACGGTCAGATGTTCAAAACAGTGACGGCCTTCCATCACCTGAATGACCCCGGATTTAACCAAATCGGATGGATTGCTTCCAGACAGATCATTGCCGCGATACTTGATGGTACCCTTGGTGACCTCGCCGCGTTCTGAATGCAACAGGCCGGAAATTGCCTTCAACGTCGTTGTCTTACCGGCACCGTTTCCACCCAACAAGGCGGTGATACCGCCCTTGGGAACGGTCAGGCTAACGCCCTTCAAAACGAGGATCACGTGATTATAGATCACCTCGATATTGTTGACCTCTAGCAGGGTCTCTTCGGTGTGTCCGGCGTCCAGCATAGTCTGTTCCGTCAGTGAAATTTATCAAAAGGCCCCCGGCCCTTGTCGGGCCGGGGGGTGTTTATCTTAGTTGCAGCGCTCGCTGATTTTGTTCTCAGCAGCATATGCAGCACTGTCACCAGCAATCAGTTTGCCGATGACGTCCATGTCAGATGGGCCGAAGTCAGAAATCAGGTTCCACTTTTGCGCACCTGCATCCCACTGCGTTACCGCACCGTCGCCTGCACCGCCGTGATTTTCACAGGTAACCGAAATTTCCGGTCCGAAGTTTGGCAGTCCAAGTGCGGCCATCGAAGCTTCGGTGATTTCCAGCGCTTCCATGCCATCGCGCACCATTGCAGGGGTTACCTGTGCAACGCCGTGGATAGCCTGCGCCTTTTTGGTCGCTTCAACAGCCAACATGGCTGCATAAAGGCCCCGGTTATAAAGGACCGTGCCAAGCTGATCGCCAGCACCGGCAGCTTTACCTGCGTCGACAACGTATTTCTGCAAGTCGCCATAAAGCGGATAGTCATTGCCAACACCGTGGAACGCCAGCGCTTTGTAGCCGTTGGCCCCTGCACCCGCTGGGATCACGTCATTCTCAGAACCTGACCACCAGATACCGATGAAATTTTCCATCGGGTAACGGATGTTCACAGCTTCCTGAATGGCGACCGGGTTCATAACACCCCAACCCCACATCAGAACATAGTCTGGCTTTTCGCGGCGAATTTGCAGCCACTGAGACTTTTGTTCCTGACCGGGGTGGTCAACAGCAATCGTTGTCAGCTTGTAACCGTGCTTCTTGGACAGCTCTTCCAGCGTGCGGATCGGCTCTTTGCCGTAAGCAGAGTTGTGATAAACCAGCGCAACCGACTTGCCGGCAATATCGCCGCCGTTGATGTCGAGGATGTGGTTGATCGCAATGGATGCACCATTCCAGTAGTTTGCCGGATAGTTAAAAATCCACTCAAAAATCTTACCGTTGGCAGCCGAAGTCCGGCCATAACCCATCGAGTGAACCGGGATACCGTCAGCACTTGCTTTGGGGATCAGCTGGTAAGTGATACCTGTGGAAAGCGGTTGATAGATCAATGCGCCCTGGCCTTTGGTGGCCTCGTAGCATTCCACACCTTTTTCGGTGTTATAGCCGGTTTCGCATTCGATCATTTTGATCGGAACGCCGCCGATGCCGCCATCACGCTCATTGATCAGCGTAAAATAATCCGCATATCCATCAGCAAATGGAATGCCGTTCACGGCGTATGGGCCGGTCCGGTAACTTAGCGACGGATACACAAGGTCCGCCATCGCGGGTACTGCGGCCATTACGCCTGCCAGCACCATGCTTGCTAGTTTCAATTTCATCAGTCTTATTCCTCCCTAGGTTTAATATCGAAAATTCGGGTTTCCCCGGTCGTTAGTCTGACCCTACCCTAATGCGGGAAAGGCCAAAGGCGTAGTTTTTCCTTCGTCAGCCGCCACAATTGGGCCAGCCCATGTGGTTCGATAATCAAAAACGCGATAATCAGACCACCGACGATTATGAATTCCATATGTGCTGCCAGATCTGTGGGCCATCCCATCCAGCCGACAAGAACGTTCTTAAGAAACACCGGCATCAGCACCATGAATGCAGCCCCTGCGAAGGATCCAAAGATTGAACCCAACCCGCCAATGATAACCATAAACAGGATCAGGAACGATTTCTGAATGCCGAACGCTTCGCCAACTTCTGCCGCGCCCAAATAGACGCTAAAGAACAGTGCGCCAGAAATTCCGATAAAGAACGACGAAACAGCAAAGGCACTTAATTTTGCATTCAGCGGGTTCACCCCGATAATCTCGGCGGCAATATCCATATCCCGGATCGCCATCCATTTGCGCCCGATTGAGCCACGCGTAAGATTACGGGCAATCCAAGCCACAGCCACAAGAAAGATCAGGCAGAACAAATACTTTGCAGAAGCAGACGTGTTCGGGCCGGTCACAATCATACCAAACACCGTGCGTTCGGGCGAATTGATCATCCCTGATGCCGAATAATTGTAAAACCACGGGACTTTGTTGAACAACCAGACCAAAAAGAACTGTGCGGCAAGTGTTGCGACAGCCAGATAGAACCCTTTGATACGCAGGCTCGGCAAACCGAACAAAACACCTACGCAAGTCGTTATCAAACCCGCAATGACCACATGCACAAGCATGGAAACATCCGGGAACGCCGTCATCAGCTTGTAAACAGAATAGGCGCCCACGGCCATAAAGCCACCAGTGCCAAGACTTAGCTGTCCGCAATATCCGATCAGGATATTCAGCCCGAGCGCTGCAATTGCATAGATCAGGAACGGAACAAAAACAGCGTTCGCCCAATAGTCGTTAATGACAAACGGGATTACCAAAAACGCTATTGCCAGAATGACATAGTATCCCCAGCGATCAAATTTGATCGGAAACGTCTGGCTGTCGTCTTTATAAGTAGTCTTAAAATCACCAGCTTCGCGGTAGATCATGCCTCAGACCCTCTCGATAATCTTTTCGCCAAACAGCCCTTGCGGCCGGAAGACGAGGAACAAAAGTGCCAATACGTAGGCAAACCAGTTTTCGGTAGCGCCGCCGATCATCGGGCCGATGCTGAACTCAAATAGTTTTTCACCCACACCGATAATCAAACCGCCAACAATGGCACCGGGGATCGAGGTGAAGCCACCAAGCATCAGTACCGGCAGTGCTTTTAGCGCGATCAGCGACAGCGAAAACTGCACACCTGATTTTGCACCCCACATCATGCCCGCAACCAGCGCCACGAACCCGGCAATTGACCAGACCAAAACCCAAATGTAGCGCAGCGAGATACCTACAGACAAAGCTGCCTGATGATCGTCTGCCACCGCACGCAAAGCCCGGCCCTGCTTGGTATACTGCGAAAAAAGGGTCAATCCGGTTACCAGAATAACGGCAATCACGGTCGCCACGATATCAAGCTTGTCAACGAAGAAACCATAACCAAACCAGTTGAAGGTGGTCGTTTCAATCGTCTCAGAAATTCCCTGCGGCAAGTTTACGTCCAATTTCTTAAGGTCCGAGCCCCACATGATGTCGCCGAAACCTTCCAGAAAGTAAGCCAGCCCAATGGTCGCCATGAACAGGATAATATCGGGTTGGTTCACCAGATGTCGCAGGATGTATCGCTCGACAAGGATTGCCAGCAGCACCATCACACCAATCGTCAGAATAATCGCAAGCACACTGGGCACGTGCCAGCCGAACTTGTGGATGTTTGTGCCAAAGATGCTGTTAATCAAATGTGCGAAAGGCACCTGGCCGTTCTGAATGCCCACCAGCGTCAGCGCGGCGAACAGTGCAAACACACCCTGAGCATAGTTGAAGATACCGGACGACTTGAAGATCAGGACAAACCCAAGCGCAACAAGCGAATAAAGCACGCCGGCCATCAGACCGTTGACCGTGACTTCCATTGCATAAAGTAACTGATCAGGCATTACAGCGAACCTCCGCAAATTTGGTTGGCTAAATCAGTCATGAGCCACCCCCAGATAGGCGTCGATGACCGCCTGATTATTTCGAATTTCATCAGGAGTCCCGTCACCGATATTTTTGCCGTAATCCATCACCACAACCCGGTCCGACAGGTCCATCACAACGCCCATATCGTGTTCGATCAGGGCGATCGTGGTGCCGAATTCGTCGTTCACGTCCAGAATAAAGCGGCTCATGTCCTCTTTTTCCTCGACGTTCATCCCGGCCATCGGCTCATCAAGTAGCAGCAGTTCCGGTTCTGCTGCCAGGGCGCGGCCCAGCTCAACGCGCTTTTGCAGTCCATAGGGCAACCGGCCCACGGGCGTTTTACGT
>JAHRVD010000060.1 GCA_019090845.1 Marinosulfonomonas sp. | reverse complement strand
GTGAATAGCCCCTAGATTTGTAGACACTTTCTTTCCAAATTTTACGGCATTATGGAGCAAACTCACCAAATAAGGTTATTTTAGGCTTCTGCGGTTTGCTCTTGCAGTAGTTTTTGCAGGAAATCTACGAGTGGCTGAAGGTTGATGTTCCCCGCCTCCGCAGATTTATCGACGCCTTGCAAAATCTCAATGTACTCACCCCTGTTTGCGCGTATCTTTTCCGGCAAAATTGGGGCGTATGGGAGCCAGCCACCTGCCGAAACGCAAATAACAAAGAGGCATGCTGCCCTAGCAGTTCTGCCATTGCCGTTGATGAAGGGATGTATTCGATTTAGCCGCCAAAGGACGAAGGCAGCTAGAACCAAGGGGGCAGTCTCGGTCCATTTTCTGTTAACGTAATTAACGAAGTCGTCCATCAAGTCAGGAAGTTGCCATTCAAGCCTATGACGCCCAACCAAAAGGCTCAGTTGACCGGTTTGAGCCCAAAAGCAACGCAGGCTGCTTGACCAATGAACGGCAACAAAGCTGTCCAAAGCCGATATTGGCCCCAACTTGAACTATCTTAGATCAACGGTCCCCCAACCAATTCCAGTTCAATTTCCCAGCCTCGTGAAAGCTACCGGAGACGCAGCACACAGTCTCCGTTTTATGGATTGCTGAAAATGGAGGGTAGTCAATCAAGAAGGTCGGCCGTCCACACGCGTTCGAACTTGGCATCAGCTTCACGTTGGACATTGCGTACTGACTCTGAATCCCGGGCTTCATACTCGCAAATCATTCTTTTCCTGTCTGTGCTCCAGTAGCTCCTGAGCCACGTCACATCATAGAGATCCAAGCAAGGTGCCATGCGCTCTTCGGTGGCAGAGAGTTCTTCCTTCGTCAGCGGTGGATCAAAGCTGCGTTCCACGATGAATTTGGGCATTTAGGGTCCTTTCCCATCGACCTTTTGGCGGAGATGGTTTTTAGCCATCACCGCGATTTGGCGGACACGTGCCATCAATTTAGAAGACGACGACAACTCGTCAAGCTCTGCCATCGTTATCGGGTTTGCGGTCTCGTCACCCAACATGAATGCCGTAATCTGCGCAAACGCTTTTTCGTTTTGGTTCCCGACGTCTTTGGCAAATCCATAAGCTTTGCGCGCGAACTCTATCGAGCGCGCGTCGTCGCCGGCTTTTTGATGTCGTTCGGCGGCACGGTTCAAAACATAGGCCAGATGAGATTTTGCGTCAGCGGCTTGGAGAGCATCTATCGCGTCTGCGAGCTCATCGTCATCCCCACACGACAGGGCAATAATCGCCCGGGACAACGGGCCCATAGAGCCCTCTCCAATTTTGGTTGCAAGTGTTCCTAGTTCGGTCGCAAAACGAATTGCGGGGTCGGGCAGGTCCTGTTCTAAAGCAATCATTGCAGCCCAGGTCAGGCATTTGCTCTCGCGCCAGCGATCTTCGCTATCACGCGCTAGCTCCAGTGCTTTTAGGATATCTGTTCCGGCAAGGTCCAGCTTGCCTTCCCAACGAGCGAGAAGACCGCGGCTCCAATACACTTCGATATCGGATATGCCCTCCTGCTGCGCCAATAAATTTGCATTCTGGCTGAGATCCGTAGCCTTGGGGATGTCCCGGCCGAGCTCCAACAGGCAACGGGCCGAATTCGCGAGCTGTCGCACCTTCTTCTGTGCATCCATTCGCCGGGCTGCTACGGCGGCGCGCGTTGTGGCCAAACCTGCCGACTCAAAGTCGCCTACGTCCTGAAACAGGACGGACAACAGGTATTCACCTTGCGCGATCTCCTCGGCCATCGCGTGTTGACCCGCCTTGGATATCAGAGACCTTATGTCGGCGATGAGTTTGGGTGTCTTGCTGTTGGAAATGCCTGATGCAGATAAGACCAAAACCCCCAGTAGGGACATGGTCAGGCTTATCTGTTCGCTGCTGGAATTCATCTTCTCGGCATGCAAAAGACCCTTCCGGCCCAAATCCCATGCTTCGGAATTTGCAAAAGACTTCAAAGCAGATTGTCCGGCGATCACGGCTGCGCGCGCGGCGAGGATATGGTGATTTGACATTGCACTGTGGTGCAGGACACGCGCAGCTTGATCCGGGTTGGAAGTCATGTTCTTTGCCAGAAGTTCCGCCACCCGGCCGTGCATGAGACGCCGCCTTGTGTTTGATATCCGCTGATAGGCGGCATCTTTTACAAGATCATGCGCGAACTCGATCGAACCTGAACCAAGCTCGCCGATGATCTCGCGACTTTCCAGTTCTTCAATAACGCCCAGCGCTGATGAGAGGTCCATTCCAGATGCCAAAACGACCGTATCAATTGGGATAACGCGTCCGAAAATCGATGCCCAAGATGCAAGGGTCACAGCGGGTTGAGACAACCGTGCGATCCGGTTGTCGAGCGCTTCCTGCAATGAGGTTTCGCCCGGGCTGCTTTGATCCGCGCGCAACAACTCCATCAGGTAAAACGGGTTGCCCTGCGCCTTGTCTATAATGTCACTCACGCTGGCATCAGAGTTTATCTGATGCGCCAATGCGCTGGCCTCGTTTGCGTTTAGTCCTGCCAATGCAATCCTTTGTACGTCGTTGCCTAGCCCCGAAACCAGAGTCTGAACCGCTTCGTTGTCGTCGAGCTCTCCGCTACGTGCAGCCAGACAGAAATGCACGGGGCAATCAGCGAGTTGGCGAATGAGGTAGCTCAACAATGCGCAGGAAGATGGTTCCAACCATTGCAAATCATCCAAAGCGATTAGAACAGGGCCATTTTGGGAAAGTTCAGCCAGAAGTTGGCGGAAACTTTCATACACCTGTTGTTCGGTCAGGGTATCGGAATTGCCCAACCCGGAGAGAAGCACATTGCGAAGTTGACTGTGTGTGTCCTGGACTATTTCTGCTGGCTCTAGTTCATTGAGCGCATCCACCCAGACACCAAATGGGCGGGACCTCTCGACCTCTATCGCCCGAGCGTAGAGGCTGCGGGGGCCATATCCCTTACCGATTTCTGCGAGTAGAGCGGATTTACCAATTCCAGGCGTTCCGACGACCAAAGCGACAGTGCGACCAGTGCCGGCAAAAGCCTTACGGACGAGTTCACATTCCGCTTCGCGCCCGACAAAGCCCGTCTTGGCTGGAAGATCCACAACTAACATCTTATTCGGTTCTTGCGGTGCCTCAGCAAAGGTCTTTCTTTTTGTGCCTACTGGGGGCGTCGCTTTGCAGGCCATCTCCAACGCCTGCGACGGTTCGATCCCAAGCTCAACCTGAAAAATCTTTCGACATTGCGTTGCTTGCTCTTCTGCGTCTTCCGGTCGTCCAAGCGCTAAAAGCAACTCAACGATCCGGATATGGGCAGATTCCTCAAACGGGTTCATTCCGACAAGTCTGTGCGCGTATTCTAAAGCCGCGCTTGGTTGATCGCTATTGCGTGCAACCAACGCTTCAAGAACTTCGCCCCGGAATCTGCCATATCTGGACCTTTCCGATTGGCACCACCCGTAGAATCCATAGCAGTCCGAGAGTTCCAGCCCGTTCAAGAATTCTCCGCGAAACTTCGCTTCGAGGGCCGTCAAATATTCGGTCGAGTGACTTTCGACATCAACTGCGGCGGAATTCACCATGGCAACGTCCACCTCTATCTCGGCAGTGTTCAACTCCACAGTGTTTCTGTTTGCCACAATCGTTTCCGGCCCGAGAGCTGTGCGCAGTTTGCTAAGCGACCAGCGCAAGGCACCACGTGGGTCTTCGGCATCTTCCCAAAGTAGATCGCAAAGTTCACTACGAGAACGTGGGCGCGCGCTGGATAATAAATATCCGAGCAACCCTCGGGTCTTCTTGGAGGCAGGAAGAGCCAAATTCTGGCCGTCCAAAGAAATACGCATATGCCCAAAAAGTTCTGCACGCAAAGGCTTGGTGACCAAACTTTTTTCCTTTTTCGGCAATTTTCCACTTTCTTCAAACGCTGGTTCAAACGATCGGCTGCAATGGTGTGAGCATCAAAACGCAAACACACGGGTTTCAAAACCCTGCATTCGGAGAACCAAAATGACAACATCTCAATTCAACCCCGATGCCTATAAGACCGCAACCACGCAGCAATGGCAAAGCGCAGCTAAAGCATGGAGCGAATGGGGCGGCACACTTCGCAATTGGTTGGGGCCCGCTACCGAGACCATGATTGACTTTGCCGACATCTCAAAAGGCGCCAAGGTTCTCGATGTGGCCGCTGGTGCCGGTGACCAGTCCATGCAAATCGCTGATCACGTTGGTCCGGAAGGGTATGTTCTGGCAACAGACATATCTTCAAACATATTGGACTATGCTTCGGCTAACGCCCAATCCAATGGCTACAGCCAGATCGATTTTCAGGTGATGGATGGCGAAGATTTGACAGCAACACCGGAACAGTTCGACGCTGTCGTTTCCCGCGTTGGTTTGATCTATTTTCCTGATCAGATGAAAGCCCTGCAGGGTATTCGAAAATCTTTGAAACCGGGTGGTTGGTTTTCCGCGATTGTGTATTCCACGCCTGAAAATAACGGATTCTTTTCCATCCCGGTCGGTATTATCCGAAAAGCGGCCCAATTGCCGCCGCCTGCCAAAGGACAGCCCGGTCCCTTCAGCCTTGGCCAACCCGGGGTCTTGGCGGATTTGCTGCGTGATGCTGGTTTTCAAAATGTCCGCGAAGAAACCCTTTCCGCCCCGCTTGAGTTGCCGACTGCAGCCGACTGCATTCGTTTTGAACGCGAAAGCTTTGGGGCGCTGCACGAAATGCTCAAGGGGCTCGGCGAAGAAGAACAATCGAATGTTTGGGACGAAATAGAAACCGCCCTGCAAGCCTTTGAAAACGGTGCTGGGTTTTCCGGTCCATGCGAACTGATCATTGTCGCGGGCCAAAAATAGGCCCTGAACATCCAATCCCGGCGCGGTAGTGCGCGCCCCAAAAAATCAAGGAATATTCTCATGACCAAAGTCGCAATCGTTCAAGAACCACCAGTCTATCTGAACCTTGCCGCCACCATGGATCGCGCCGTCGAGCTTGTCGAAAGGGCTGCAAAAAACGGCGCAAACTTGATGGTTTTTCCCGAAGCGTGGTTTCCGGGCTACCCGACATTTGTCTGGCGTTTGCCGCCCGGGGCAGGCATGGGCAAAACTGACGATCTGTTTGCCAAGTTACAGGCCAATTCTGTCGACTTGAGCCGGAACGGGTTCGCGCCCTTGCAAGAAGCCGCTCGCGAAAACGACATGGTGATTGTCGCAGGCTATCAAGAACTTGACGGAGAAACCTCGGGATCAACCCTGTACAATTCCTGTGTCACCATCGATGCAGATGGGCGCATCGTAAACAACCACCGAAAACTGATGCCGACAAACCCAGAACGTATGGTCTGGGGCTTTGGCGATGGCTCTGGGTTGAATGTGGTCGACACGGCCGTCGGCCGCATTGGCGCACTGATCTGCTGGGAAAACTACATGCCGATGGCGCGCGCTGCGCTTTTTGCACAGAACATCGATATCTATGTCGCTCCCACTTGGGACAGTGGTGAAACCTGGCTTGCCACCATGCAGCACATCGCCCGAGAGGGTGGATGCTGGGTTCTGGGCTGTGCAACTGCGCTAGAGGCATCCGACATCCCGACCGAAATCCCGCATTATGACGAATTATTTCCGAACAGAGACGAATGGATCAACCCCGGTGACGCTGTGGTTTATCAACCCTTCGGAGGCATTGTAGCGGGACCAATGCACCGCGAAAAGGGTTTGCTTTTGTCAGAAATTGACATTGACGCCGCGCGTGCCTCACGCCGAAAATTCGACGTCAGCGGCCACTATGCCCGCCCAGACGTTTTCTCACTCTCCGTGGATAGAAGCCAAAAGACGCCAGTTTCGTTTCAATAGAACAGAGACAACATGTGGGCAAACCTCGCTATTTCCAGCCGCCTGCTTTCTTAAAAAAGGCGGGCGGCTGTTGCATAGTTTCTAAACGCAGTAGTGGGTTGCTAAGCGCATACAACCGACCTTGGGGCAGCCGCAGCGAAGGCTCACTTTGTCCGCAAAGCGGATGTCCGTTCTGAACCCGAAGCACCAAATGCTATGTGCGGACAATGGGCTTGTTGTTCGCATAAGCGTGGACCACACTGGATAATGTCGAAATGCACCAAGACTAGAGATAGCTTGACCATATTTGGGGATGCCCCGTGAATAGCATTGAAATCGAGTTGTGCAAAAGTCTACCACCCAGAGACGAACTCAATTTTATCTTATCCCAGTACTATGAACTCATCGTCCAAAGAATGCGGGACATGGGCTTCGACATTGATCTTGCCGCCCCACAGAGTGCACTTGCAGAATTTTGGGCGAATTCGGACGACTATATGCCCCCGCAGGGCTGTTTGGTCGTCGCGCGGAAGGGCTCCGGGGAAATCGTGGGATGTGGAATGATGAAACGTCTCAATCAACACACTGGCGAATTGAAGAGAGTCTTTGTCACCGAAGGCGCAAGGGGTACTGGCACCGGCCGTGCATTGATAGAAGCTCGCGAAAACGCAGCGCGAAGCATGGGGTTGAAACGGCTGATAGCAGATACTCTCACCCCTAATGTTGAGATGCGAGACCTGTATCCGAAGCTTGGATTTGTGGAATTGGACGAGCCGATTGAAACGACAACATACATCGATCAGCCCATGCTTCGTCCACATCTGCACTATTTCTCGAAAGATCTATGAAGGATTGTCGCCGCTAGAACCTGCCCTTAGAGAAATGGCCTTTAGGTCGCACGCCAAGGTCGGCTTGGTCCCGCACAGAAGTCGTTCAGGCAGAGTGCGGTGAACGGCTGGATTGAGCCCTTAACGGATATTCGACAGGCAAGTTGAATTAAGTTAGTTTGGGCATGTATTCAAAACGAGGACGGAACCACGGAGAGGTGAACTATGCTCATGAGAATATTC
>JAHRVD010000059.1 GCA_019090845.1 Marinosulfonomonas sp. | reverse complement strand
TAAAATAAGGGTATTATGCCATCTAGGAACATCGAATGATATTGGGTGAAAAGGGTTGGTGGCGGACAGACAGGGATTCGAACCCTGGAGACGGTCTCCCGCCTACACGCTTTCCAAGCGTGCGCCTTCGACCACTCGGCCACCTGTCCACGCCGCGCGTCTTAGCCCGTCCGGTAGTGGGCCTGCAAGCGAATTTCACACAACCATTGCGATCATGCCTGACACTGGGTGTTGCAGCAGCTCTGCAAGCTTCCAGGCCAACCCGGCTTTGGATTATGTGGGCTTTTTGGGCGCTTTCCTGCCCGGCGCCGGTTGCGGCTGCAAAACTTCCGGGTTTCGCAGCCAGACATCGCGTTGCGCAAAGGGGATTTCAATCCCCTCCTCGGCGAACCGTTTGGCAATTTCATGGTTCAATGCAGTTTTCACCGACAATCCATAATTTACATCCCGCAAGATGGCCCGAATTTCAAAATCCAGACTGTCCGCGCCAAACCCCCTGAAATGCACCGATGGCGGCGGGTTCAGCGATACCATGGGATGGGCGGTGGCAATTTCTTTCAGGATCGCCTCGACCTGATGAGTGTCGCTGCCATAGGCCACCCCAATAGGCAAAATTGCCCGCCCGATCAGATTTCCGCGCGTGTAATTGGTCACTGTGCCCGATACCAAATCAGCGTTTGGAATGATCACATCGGTGCGGTCAAACGTTTCAATCCGGGTCGAGCGAACAGAGATGTCGCGCACATAACCCATGTTGCCGCCGACCTCGATCCAGTCGCCCTCGGCTATCGGGCGTTCAATCAACAGAATAATCCCGGATACAAAGTTTGACACGATATTCTGCAAGCCAAAGCCGATGCCTACCGACAGCGCACCGGCCACAATGGCGAGCGATGACAAATCAATGCCAGCGGTCGAAATGCCGATAAGGGCGGCAAGGAAAATACCAACATAGCCGAGGCCCGAGACAATTGCGTTCTGACCACCCGGATCAATTTGGGTTTTTGGCAAGACCGAACTTTTCAACGCCGCCTGAAACAACCGCGTCAACAAATAGCCGACCGCGAATACGATCGCGAACGTCAGAAAATCGGTTGGCGAAATGCGCGAATCTCCGATCTGGAAACCGCTGCGGAACCGGGCCCAAAGTTCGGTCAGATCAGACAGGCGCGCGCCCCAAATCAACGTAGCTACCGGAAGGGCCGCCAACGTCAGAACCAAACTTAACAAGACCGGCATCAGGGCGTCGCGCGTGGCTTGTTCATCGCGCCCGCTGGCAAAACCATAGGCATCCCGCATCACCCCTGACAACACTATGACAAGCGCCAGCAAGGCGACAGTTTCCATTGCCGGGAACACCAGTGCCAATGCGCCGCTCAGGTAACCGATGGCGGCAATCAAAGGCCCGGCAACGGCGATGACCATCAACGTATTGGCCAACAGATTTGCCATGCGCGCACGAAAGGGCAGATCGCCCACGCCCTCGGTTTGCTCGGCTTTGGGCGTGCCGCGCAGAACCTGTGAAAGCCGAAACAGCAGCCCGCCACCAAGCAGGATCAATGGAAAATGCAGCACCGCACTGGTTGCAGCGGCATAATCTTCGTAAATTGCCAGTCGCACCAAAAGGTGGTTCAGCCCCCAGACCGCGCCCAGCCAGCCGCTAAGACGACGACCAAGCGCTGCCAATCCGGCCGACATTTCTTGCAAAACCCCGTCGCCCTGAGCCGGTTGAAACAAACGTGTCCCCAACCAAAGCGCCAACAGGATTGCAAGCCCAACCGTCGGCAACTCGGAAACGATAATCTGGCCGCGAAACCCCAGCAGACCGGGAGCAAACAGCGCCTCTGTAAGCGCCAGAATGCCGATATAGGGCAACAGAATCTGACCGATTGAAACCACAAATGAAACCAGATGGTCGGGGATGACCTTGGACCAATGCATCATCAATACGCCAAGGCGCTGGCTCCAGCGTCGCCCGCGTAAAATCAGCACCGCTGCCACAACAAGGTAGATGATTGTCAGCGGCAGGCGTTCACGCACCTGTTCTTTCTGGGCCTGCGGCAGCCATGCGGTTTTGACCTCGGCGACTGCCTGACTGGCGGTGCTGGAAACGCTGCGCAGCGCTTGTGGCCACAGCGTCGGATTTAGGGGAGATGGCCCAAGTTCGAGCAGGCTGGCTGTATGGCGTTCACGAATAATCGCGTCCGTTTCGCGGATCAGGCCGTCGGCCCGCCGATAGGCTTCTTCGGCGCTCAGCTGTGGGGTCTTTAGGGCGGCCAGTTGCAAATTCAATGCCGCCCGACGTTCAACAATTTCCGCCGGCTCGTCTTCGCCCTCTGCGGGGATCGGGCCAAGGACATCAATCTGCTGTTGCAGTGTCGTTATCCGCGCATTGTTGGCCGATTGTGCGGCCTGAAACTGCACTCGCCAGCTTGCCAGTTCTGCCCGTAAATCTTCCAGCGCGGTGTTGGATGCGCGCTGATCTTCCAACGCCGTTTCGGCCCGTTCGGCAACTTTGCCCCAAGCTGCAAAATCAATCGTCGCAGGTGCGGTTTGCGCCCATGCGCCGCCCGTATCAATGCCAATTCCGCCCCCGGATCCAAACACCAGGGCAAGGGCCAAAAGCAAAGATCCCAGCAGCCGGATCATCCCTCAAATACCGTGGGCAGGATGCGCGATGCATCCACCAGCCAACCGGGCGCAGGCAGGCCTTTGTCGGCCAGAAACTGTGGGTTGAACAGTTTTGACTGGTAGCGCGTGCCAAAATCGCAAAGTACCGTCACAATTGTATGTCCGGGGCCCAGATCACGGGCCATGCGCACGGCGCCAGCAACGTTGATGCCAGACGATCCACCAAGACAAAGCCCCTCATCGGCCAACAGATCAAACACGATCGGCAAGGCTTCTTCGTCGGGCACCTGATAGGCCAGATCAGGCGTGAATCCCGCCAGATTAGCGGTGATCCGCCCCTGCCCGATGCCCTCGGTGATTGAACTGCCCTCGGCTTTGAACGCGCCGTTTTTGTAATAGCCATAAAGTGCCGATCCCATCGGGTCGGCGATAGCGATTTTGACGCCTTTGGGTTGCAGGGCATCGGCCACACCGGCCAGCGTGCCGCCGGAACCGACAGCACAAACAAAGCCATCAACCTTGCCATCGGTTTGCGCCCAGATTTCCGGCCCGGTGCCCTCACTGTGGGCCTGCCGGTTGGCTGTATTGTCAAACTGGTTGGCCCAGACTGCACCGTTTGGTTCACTGGCCGCCAGCCGCTGCGCCAACCGTTCGGAATAACGCACATAATTGTTGGGGTTCTTGTAAGGAACTGCGGGCACCTGAACCAGCTCGGCGCCAGCCAGTTGCAGCATATCCTTCTTTTCCTGACTTTGCGTCTCGGGGATAACGATCACCGTGCGAAACCCTAGCGAAGCGCCCACCAGTGCCAGCCCGATCCCGGTGTTGCCCGCCGTGCCCTCGACGATTGTGCCGCCCGGTTTCAGCGCGCCTGATGCAACCGCGTCGCGGATAATGAACAAGGCCGCCCGATCCTTGACCGACTGGCCCGGATTCATAAATTCCGCCTTGCCCAGAATTTCGCAGCCCGTCGCCTCGCTGGGGCCGTGAAGACGGATCAGCGGAGTATTCCCAATACTGTCGGAAAGGTCTTTTTTAACTTGCATTCGGTAGCTCCCCGGCCTTGTGTTGCTCACTTTGTAGGCTGCACCCTTTGGGAACTCAAGAGTCGCGGCGCAATGCGTGACGGTGTTCGCGCAACCACATCAAAGTCAGAACAAGCGGCCCGGTATCCGCCTCGCCGCTGGACAACAGACCAATTGCAGCCTCAAAAGACAGAACATGACTTTTGATGTCTTCGGCTTCGCTTTCCAGCCCACCCAGACCAGCAGCCTCATCGGGCAGATCAGCCAGACCGACAAAGCTATACAGATATTCGGTCCAGGCACCGGGTGACGGGTAAAAACTGGCCACCGGCAGCAGTTTGCGAACGCTCAGGCCGGCTTCTTCGGCCAATTCACGATGCGCCGCATCTTCGGGGGTTTCGCCCGGATCAATGCGCCCGGCCACCGGTTCCAGAACCCACGGGGTTGTGTCGCCGCGCAAGTAAGGACCAAAGCGAAACTGCTCGATCACCAAAACCCGGTCACGGCGCGGATCATAGGGCAGCACCGTCACCGCATCTGCCCCCACCAGAGCGGCCCGGTTCACCGTTTCGCTGTCACGACCGTCAAACCGCGGGAACCGGATGTCGCGTTCTTCCAGCGTGAAAAAGTTCGAATAGGGCCGGCGACGGGCCGCAACATGCACCCGCTCAGATCCGGTATCTGATCGCAGCGCATGGGGCGTTTTCTGCGCGCGCGCCCGCAATGTGGAACCTGCACGCATCAGCATTTGCCCATAGCGAGCTGCGGCCACGGCTGCGGGTATCGTTTCAAGACCATCCATATATTCACGCGCCGCAAGCACAGTGATCGGACCCCAAGCCGAAATCCAATCGTCCAGCTTCCAGGGTGCGCCCACATTCCACAGCCCGGGCGCAGCGAAATAGACCCGGCCGGGCACAGGCCCGTTGTCCGTGCTCAATTCGCAGTCGTGCAGCAAATAGCCAAAACCGGCCTCGTAATAATCTAGCCGCGCAATGTCGGCCGCACTCGGATCTGGCAGGCACAGGCCATGTGCGACCTGACCCACTACTGCGCTTAGAATTGGGAAATTCTGCTGATCAGCCCAGTTGACGCGATGATCGGGAAGAGACGTTGCAAAAACGCCAATCGGTTCGCGCCCCAGAACAATTTCAAGCAGCGGTAGATGGCACAGAGTTCCATAAAGGAAGATTGCCGTCATCGG
>JAHRVD010000058.1 GCA_019090845.1 Marinosulfonomonas sp. | reverse complement strand
TCGATCCGCATCCGGTTGTCGACGCCGCGGGCACCCGTGACGCTCTCGAGGGACTCACCGATCTTCTCGATGACGTCCGGCAGGTCGCCTGCGGCAAAGGCAGCGGTTGCGCGCGTGCCAAGGTCTTTTTCGGTGACCGGAATAACCTCGACTGTATGGCCGGAACGGCTGGCAAATTCAGCGGCCATTTCCTGTTGCTTGGCCAGACGCTCTGGCTGTTCCTCGGTGGTCCAGAACCGGATATTGTCAGCGCCCGCGGCCATAGCGGAAAGCGCCAGTGCCATCGAGGCGCCCAACATCAGGCGGCCAAGTTTAGTGGTTGCAGTATAAGTCATTTAGTTCCTCCTTTTGGGTATTCAGATTTTTTGGAATGTGCGGAAACGACCCGCACAAGGTGATTAGAAGTCATCGTCGGTGGTCCGTCCGATCCGCGTTCCACCAGCGTGGCATTCGCGGTTTCGCGTAAGTTTTGCACCGCTTCACCACGAACCCGGCGAATTAGCAGGGCCGCCAGTCGTTCCCCGGCCTGACGGCTGTCGACGGAAAAGGTGGTCAGGGCAGGGGTCGCAAACGCGCCCTCGGGCACACCGTCATAGGCAATTACCGACAGATCGCTGCCCACAGCCAGCCCATATTCCGCGGCCACCTGATAGAGTCCCAGCGCGGCCATATCGACGGCGAAAACAAAGGCCGTTGGCGGGTTGGCAAGGCGCAGCATCTGGCGTGTAGCCGCTGCCCCATCTTCTGGTCGGACGGCGTCTGTCGCAATCAGATCCGGGTCGGGCGTGATCCCGGCCTCTTTCAAGCCCTGCAACATGCCCTGAAGGCGCAGAACGCTGTAATAATATTCCGACCCGCCGTTAACGAAGGCGATCCGTTCGTGCCCCTGTTTGGCCAGCCGCAGAACGGCGTCGTGCATCGCATCCTCACCAAGGATATCAAACCACGCGCAGTCGGTGGTATCGCGCGTTCGCCCGTATAGAACGAAAGGCGCTGAAGCATCACGCAGCAGGCGCACACGCGGATCATCCGTCATTGTGCGGGGCAGGATAAACCCATCCGCTTTTCGCTCGTCAAGCAACTGCTGCACGGTTTTTAGCGTGTCACCATCGCTGTCAGCCGTCGCAACCGTCACGGTCCAGTTTTCCTGGCTGGCCCCATGGGAAATGCCCGACAGGAAATCAGCAAGAAACGGCCGGTGGGAATCATGGTCGCCAAATTGCAGAACCAGCCCCAACGAACGGGTGCGCCCGGTCTTGATCGCCTGCGCATGAGACAGCGGCTGATAGCCCATTTTTTCCGAGACCCGCCGAACCCGGTTTCGGGTGCTGTCTGAAATGTCAGGATAGCCGTTTAGCGCGCGCGAAACGGTTCCCTTGGTTAGCCCAAGAGCATTCGACACGTCCGATATTGTAACCCGCTTGGCGCGCCTAATTGGCGCGTTGCGTTCTTTTTGGCCATTGAGCAATATTTCGGCCTCCCTACGCTCAGGGTTGGTTCCGAAACCGGTTTCGGCAACAGTTTTTTCGAATAATTGTAGAAAAAACGCGCAAATGCATGGAATTGATCGAAACTTTTCGACCCGTATATTGCTGAACTATCTCAATTCACGCAGGAAGTTGGTAATTTCATCGCCCAACCGGTTGGCCAAATGTTCAGCTCAAGGTTTTTCGCGTCTTTTGCGTGTTTATCTATCAATTGAATGGCCTCGCCCCAGTCACCCCCTTCATAAGCCCATGGAAGTTTAGCCAGTGAGAACACGATCAGCGACACTATCGCGAAGGTTCGTAAAAAGTGCTGTTTTGCCTTTAATGAAAAAAGCACAACGACAAATAAAACATTTGGCGCATAGAAATATCTGCCCCCACCCAGAGGTGAAATAAGGTCCACCTTATCGCCATACGCCAAGGTGATCGAAGCCACTAAAGAAAGAAGCGCAGCCGAGATCAGTTTGATATTCCGTCTGCCGTCGGGTTCCCAATGACGCAAGCTGTTGGGCAGGTTGTAAATTTTGGCAATCAGCAGACATGCACCAACGAAAAATACCGAGCCTGCCACCGATTGAAAGCTCAATGTTGGATGGAGCAGAGGCCTAAGCAGATCAGCCGCAAGGTTTCCCCCCTGAAACCCCCAGAACACGGAAAAGAAGCTTTGGGTCAGGCTTGCCAACAGGATGATGCCCAGCGGCGGGATCAGACCGCGGTCTTGTTGATACCCGCTTTGGCTTAGCAGATATATCTGCAATGCAGCTGTTACAGTGATAACCAAGGCCTGCATGGCCCTGACCCGGCTTTTTTCAAGAATTGCAAAGACTATGAATAACGGGGCAAGGAAGTTCGCCGGAATGCCGCTAAGCCCGCACATTGTCAGCAGTATCAGGCTAAAAGGAACCCATCTTTTCCCTGTGCAAGGCAGTGCCAGAATCAGCGAAGCCACGACCAGAAAGTGGAAATGAAGGTTGATCGTATTTGCCCAGACTTCTGCGGCTTGCAGCATGCCTGTTGCGGCCAATAAAACGACAAATACGGATATGTTGCTCAGGCCAAGGTCAGCCCTTTTGACGGCGATTATCGCTAACGGAATGCTCTGCAGGATGATCGCATATGTTGTGGTGATTGCGGGGGCATTCCCGATCGGCGCGAGGCTTGAAATAAGCACGCCTAGATTTGTCCAAAGTTCCAGATGATTGTTGAAGAGAAAGAAGATCCCGTCAAATCCGGGCGCTGTACAGATCCCCGGAAAAAATACTGTCCCTTCTTCCGCCCAAAATCGCCCGTAAGGAATAAAGCCCCAGGACTTAATTATGACAAAGGCCAGATACACCGCCGCAAACTTGAAAAAAAGGTTTTTTTCGAGCCAGACGTTTAGGGACGTCAGTTGCCTGGAATTATTATGTTGGTGCTGTCGTTCCACATTTGGTTCCATTTAGGCAGCCGAGTGAATGCGCCGCTATCTTTGTGGCCATAAAGCCATTTGTCGACCGCTCCCAAAGCCGAAATTGCGTCAAAAACGGTTTTCAGCAACAGTCCTTTGAACCGCCAATGTAACGCAAAAACAGTTGCAATCAGTTGAAATTTTTCGGTTGAAATTTGCTGCTGGGAGGTCTGAGACTATCTGCGTGGGCAATCAGCTTGGATTATTTAGTCCGTTGACGCAGCTTGCGAGGGATAGGTGAGCTGTCTCTTATACACATCTGA
>JAHRVD010000057.1 GCA_019090845.1 Marinosulfonomonas sp. | reverse complement strand
CGACACATTAATGTGTCGTAACAGGGCCGTGTCCCAAAACAGGTTGATTGAAATATATCCGGCTTTGCGGGCTATATTTATCACCCTTTTGGGAACATTTGGATTTTAGGTTGGCCGTCAGAATCGTGGGTTGCCCATGCCAAAACACCAAGGTGTTGGTTTCTTTATTGCAAAGTCCCGGCGGCATTGGCTTGACTACGGGCACGAGGCGGGCTGTAGTTCCTATCTGACAATTATGGGTGCGTGCCGGATCTGATGAACTGTGACCTGATCATGCAGCGGGGGGGACTTTCATGGACGCTGCTGCCGTTACTAGGCAACGGGCATCCGCAGGCTACGAGTTTCCGCCAGAAATTCCACCGCTGTTCCAAGTTGCCGCAGCACAGCGAACGAATGCTTGTCCGGGCAATGGATGCAGTTATCCGGGGTCGAGGTCTGGTCGAAAACCTGTAATCGGGGCGGCCAAAAAATGTCGAAAGACACCAATATAGGGAGAAAAGAATGTTTAAGAACCTGACAACCACAGTTGCCCTCGCGGCGACGTTGAGTGCTGGATCGGCTTGGGCCGAGACGGTCAAACTGGCCGATATTGCCGAACTTTCGGGCGCTGGCGCGGCTGCCGGCACCGTATGGAATGACGGCATCAAGCTGGCCGTGGATGAGATTAACGCCGCCGGCGGCATCTTGGGTCGTGAAATTGATCTGATGGAATACGACAGCCAGACTGATCCGATGAATTCACGCGCGATGGTGCAAAAGGCGATCGACGACGGCGCTTATGTTCTGATGGGCACAGTTTATTCATCTTCTACCGTGGTGAATATGCTGGTTGCGATGCAGAATGGTTACCCACAGTTGACTGGCTCGGAATCGCCAACGATTACCGCCAAGGGAAACCCGTATATCTTTCGCACGGCTTTTGGCGCGCAAAAGGGTATGCCAAAGATAGGTTCTTACCTGAAGGATGATCTGGGTGTGACCAAAGTTGCCATCGCCTGGGCCAATACAGAGTTTGGCAAAGGCGGTCACGATGCTTTCGTCGGGGTTGCCGGGAAAATCGGTATTGAAATTGTTGCCGATGTTCCCAGCGAGCAGGGACAGGCAGATTTCGCAGCCGATATTCTGAAAATCAAGAACTCGGGCGCTGAAGCGGTTTTTGCCTATCTGACCGAAGAAGAAAGCGCACGCTTCCTGATCGAGGCTGAAAAGCAGGGTCTGGATATTCCGAAAGCTGGCGACACAGTTCTGTTGTCCCAGAAGGTCATTGACCTTGCGGGGGGTGCTGCCAACGGTGCTTTTGGCCATGTTGGTCTGACGGCTGATGCGCCAATCCCGGCAATTCAGGAAATCGACAAGAAGTTCACCGCGCGGTTTGGTTATCGTCCGGATCACAATGCTCTTAAGGGGTATATCGGAACCTATACGGTCAAGTATGTCACCGAAATGATCGGCGAGTTTGATCGTCAGAAATTCGCAGATACCATGCATGGCCTGTGTCTTGATGCAGCGACCTATCCGGGCGTTCTAATGGACCTGTGCTGGGATGAGACGGGCGAAATTTCGCGCGCGAGCTTTCTGGTCGAAGTTGTCGATGGTAAGCAAGAGATTACCAAAGTTCTGCCTGCGAACTAAACAACAGAATGCGCGTTGCGCGGGCTTTGGTGTTTCAGGGTCTGCGCAGCGTGATTAGCTACTTCACGCACTAGGGGCGGTATGGCCGAGTTCCTTCAGATTATCGTCTCCGGTTTGTCGGCAGGCTCGATTTATGCGCTTGCGGCGGTTGGCTTTACCCTGTTGTGGCAGGCATCCCAGACAATAAATTTTGCGCAAGGCGAGTTTGTCATGCTGCCCGCGTTTTTTGTGCTGGCGGGCGTCGGATATCTGGGCCTGCCGCTTTGGGCGGCCGTGCTGCTGGCGCTTGGGCTGTCGATCCTGCTTCTGGGCGCCGTTTTCAAAAAGCTGATCGTCGAGCCGATGTTGCCGCATGGTGCATTGCCGCTGATCATCGCAACAATCGCCTTGGGCCTATTGATTAAGGAAAGCGTTAAAGAGTTTTATTCGGCTCAGGGTCAGCCGTTTCCGTCGCTGTTTCCCCAAGATGTGGTTCATTTTTTCGGTGCTGCGATCTCAATCCAGGATATTGCCAATCTGGTGGTTTCCTTCGCCGCAATTCTTGGTTTGCAATTGTTTCTGCAACGCACTCGAACCGGGCGCTGTATGCAAGCCACTGCACAAAACCCTGAAGTGGCCGAAATTCTTGGCGTGAACGTGAAGCGCATGGTGATGTACACCTTCTTGATTAACGGAGCACTGGCGGCCATCGCGTCGGTCCTGATCTCGCCCATCTATCTGGCTAAGTTTTCCAATGGCGAAACGCTTGGCCTGATCGCGTTCATTGCGGCCATTGTCGGGGGCTTTAACCAAATTCGCGGGGCGCTTGTTGGCGGGCTATTGATTGGCGTGATCGACAATCTGTCAGCCGTCTACGTATCTGCGCAATATCGGGCGGCGGTTCCGCTGATCCTGCTCATAGCGATTATTATGTTCCGGCCTCAGGGCCTGTTGGGCACATCAGAAGGGCGGACAGTATGAAACCGCTTCATGTTCTTCTGTTTGCCATTGGCATTGCCATATTGATTGCTCTGCCGCTTGGGCAGAAAACTTACATTGTCTATGTTTTGTGCTCATGGCTGATCTTTTCCATCGCCGCGATGGGGCTGAACCTGACGGTTGGATACGCCGGGCAGGTTAGCCTTGCGCAGGCCGCGTTCATGGGAATTGGGGCCTATATAACGGCGCTGATGACGATGGCCGGGGTGCATTGGGTTTTCGCCGCCACCACTTCGGTGTCGGCTTGTTTTGTGATTGGCCTTTTGCTTGGCTATCCGGCGTTGCGGGTGCAACATCATTTTCTTGCTTTTGTGACCCTTGCTTTCAACACCTTGGTCTTTCTGGTGCTGCGAAATGAAGAGTGGCTGACGGGTGGTTCTTTTGGACTGGTTGGTATTCCACGGCCAGATTTTGGGCCTTTCAGCACAATGAAGCAGTTGCCGTTCTACTACTTTGCGCTGATCTGCTTTCTTGTATCTGCTGGCGTGATGGCATGGATTATTCGTTCGCCGTGGGGGCGCGCGTTTAAGGCGTTGCGGGAAAATCCGATCCGCGCGAATTCATTGGGTCTTCACACCAGCCGGATGACGTTGCTGGCGTTTGCTATCGGATCGGCATTTGGCGGGTTGGCGGGTGCTGTCATGGCACCGTTGGTGCAGTTTATCGAGCCGGGATCATTTGCGCTGGTGCATTCGCTAAAGCTGTTGCTGATGGTTGTTGTTGGCGGTGCCGGATATTTTTATGGCCCGATGCTGGGAGCGGCGATCGTGGTTCTGTTGCCAGAGGTGTTGCGCTTCACCGAAGGGTATTATCTGATCATCTACGCGCTGCTGGTGATTGTCCTGATGGTGTTTTCGCCCAGCGGGCTGTT
>JAHRVD010000056.1 GCA_019090845.1 Marinosulfonomonas sp. | reverse complement strand
GCCTCGATGGCGATACTTGGCACGCTTGGGCCAGACGGTGTGTCGCGTGCGATTGCGCTTGGTGACTGGAACGCGGTCAAGGCCGCACCCGGTGTTGGGCCGAAGATAGCACAGCGCGTGGTGAACGAGCTGAAAGACAAGGCACCAGCCGTGATGGCAATGGGCACCGCGCAGGCGAGCGTTCCTGAGGACGCAGCCGTCGAGGTCATCGAGCCTGCAGTGGCCCCGGTCGCGGCGGCACCAGTTGGCAATGGCGGCGCTCAGGCCGAGGCATTGTCAGCACTGCAAAACCTTGGTTACGCTCCGGGCGAGGCGGCAGGCGCGATTGCGCAGGCCTCGGGCGAGGCACCGGACGCGGATACCAGCGCGCTGATCCGCGCGGCGCTGAAACTGCTGGCACCCAAGGGATAGATAATGGTGGAACCCGATCCAGATTTACGCCCCCACGAGCAGCCACAGGATGCGGATCGCGCTATGCGTCCGCAGGTGCTGGATGATTTTATCGGGCAGGCGGCTGCGCGCGCCAACCTAAAGGTTTTTATCCAAAGCGCGCGCCAACGTGGCGAGGCAATGGACCACACGTTGTTTCACGGACCACCCGGCCTTGGAAAAACTACGCTTGCGCAGATCATGGCGCGCGAGCTGGGCGTGAATTTTCGTATGACATCAGGGCCGGTTCTGGCGCGCGCCGGCGATCTGGCCGCGATCCTGACCAATCTGGAAGCACGCGATGTGCTGTTTATCGACGAAATCCACCGTCTGAACCCGGCGGTGGAAGAGGTGCTGTACCCTGCACTGGAGGATTTTGAGCTGGATCTGGTGATCGGTGAAGGCCCCGCTGCGCGCACCGTGCGGATCGAATTGCAGCCTTTCACGCTGGTCGGTGCCACGACTCGTCTTGGCCTGCTGACGACGCCCTTGCGCGACCGTTTTGGCATACCAACTCGACTGGAGTTTTATTCAGTCAGTGAGCTGAACGAGATTGTGACACGCGGGGCGCGCTTGATGGGTGTTTCTGCAGATCCGGAAGGTGCTGTCGAGATTGCCAAGCGCGCGCGCGGAACCCCGCGCATTGCCGGGCGGCTTTTGCGTCGGGTCGTGGATTTTGCACTGGTCGAGGGTGACGGGCGGTTAACGCGCGAGATTGCCGATAGTGCTTTGACGCGCCTTGGTGTCGATCATCTGGGGCTGGACAGTGCGGATCGCCGCTATCTGACACTGATTGCGGAAAACTATGCGGGTGGGCCTGTCGGGATCGAAACGATGTCGGCGGCATTGTCCGAAAGCCGCGATGCGCTGGAAGAGGTGATTGAACCCTTCCTGTTGCAACAGGGGCTTATTCAGCGCACACCGCGTGGCCGGATGTTGGCGCAAAAAGCGTGGACACATCTGGGGATGGCCGCGCCCAGTTCGGCGGGGTCTGCGAATATGTTTGGCGGGAAATAAACAGTTATGAGCGAAGTCGGAAATATCGACGCCGCAGCCGGGGGCGTGACGCCCGAATCTGTGCAGGCGCTGTTTTCCGCCGCTGATGGCACCTATCGGTTCGCCCGCTGGCAGCGCCCGATCTCTCCGGTTGTGTTTGGGGTGGAAGATGCCTCGCTTTCGGTGATCAAAGGCGCCATAGAGGCCGTCGTGACCTTGGCCGGGCACCAAACGAGCGAAACCGATCCCGAGCTTGGGGCCAACCTAATGATATTTTTCCTGCGCGACTGGCAGGAACTGGCAGATGTTCCCGATCTTGACCGCCTGATCCCAGAGGTCGCGCAGCTTTGTGAACGGCTGGCTGCGCAGGACGCCAACCAATACCGGCAGTTTCGGTTTGAAGACAACGGCGCGATCCAAGCCTGCTTTTCGTTCATTCGCATTGGCGGGGCGTTAGCCGACACGCCTGCGTCAGACATAGCGCTTGGTGAGGCAGTGCAGATGATCCTGCTTTGGGGTGACGGCGCGTTTTCCAGCCAATCGCCGCTGGCATTGTTGCCCGACAATAAAGGTGCTGTTTTGCGCCCGGAAATCGCGCAGACGATCCGGGCCGCCTATGATCCGGTGATGCCGGTTTCTGCAAACGATGCCTCGCACGCCCTGCGCCTGTTCGCCCGTATCGGGGGCGGCAAATGAGCCACCGGTTCGACCTGCGCGTTTATTACGAAGATACCGACCTTGCGGGTATCGTCTATTACGCCAATTATCTGAAATTCATCGAACGCGGACGCACCGAATTTGTCCGTTCCCTGGGTATCGATCAGGTGGCGGTGAAGGCAGAGCAGGGGATTGTATTTGCGGTGCGTCGTGTTGAGGCCGATTTTCTTTCGCCTGCATGTTTTGACGATGAACTGAGTGTCCAGACGAGCGTTCAGAAAGTCTCCGCAGCCCGGATCATCTTGCGCCAAAGCGTTCTGCGCGCCGACACCGTGCTGTTTGAGGCCATCGTGACGCTGGTTGCTCTGAGCGACAGCGGCAAACCGACCCGCCTGCCAGCAGATATCCGCCGAATTTTGACCTGACCGACACAAAACCTTGCCGATGACGCGCATGTGTTGGCAATCGGGGTGAAACTCGGTTAACTTTCGTATCAACGAGAGCCGAAAATCGGCCAGTCAACGAGCAGGTAACATGGAAACGGAAACCCTAGCCCTAGCGCGGGAGATCGACTTCTCCTTTTTGGCGCTGTTTTTGCGCGCGACATTCACGGTGAAACTGGTGCTGCTGATGCTGCTTGTGGCGTCGGTCTGGTCCTGGGCGATCATCATTCAAAAGCACATCAACTATCGTAAAACCCGGGGTCAGTCTTCGGAATTTGATCAGGCATTCTGGTCTGGCGAACCGCTGGACGAATTGTTCGATCAACTCGGCGATGCGCCAACCGGTCCGGCTGAAAAGATATTTTCCGCCGGGATGCTGGAATGGCGGCGCAGTCATCGACAGGATGGCGCGCTGATCGCCGGTGCCGGAGCGCGAATTGACCGGTCGATGGATGTGGCGATTGCCAAAGAATCCGAATGGCTGAACGGCGGTTTGTCGTTTCTGGCGACGGTTGGTTCTACCGCGCCGTTCGTTGGGTTGTTTGGCACGGTCTGGGGGATCAAGAACGCGTTCGAGGAAATCGCGATCCAACAAAACACCAACCTTGCGGTCGTGGCCCCCGGCATCGCCGAGGCATTGCTGGCCACCGGTCTGGGCCTGTTGGCGGCGATCCCTGCGGTGATTTTTTACAACAAGCTGTCAGCCGACAGTGAGCGGATCGTGTCGGGGTATGAGGCTTTCGCAGATGAGTTTGCCACCATCCTTTCACGCCAGTTGGATAGCTGATTATGGGCGCGGGTGTATTGCAAAGCTCTGGTGGCGGTCGCCGCGGGCGTCGTCGCAAAAAGGCGAAAGTCATGTCAGAAATCAACATCACGCCTTTCGTGGACGTGATGCTGGTGTTGCTGATTATTTTCATGGTGGCAGCACCGCTGCTGACGGTTGGGGTTCCGGTGGAACTGCCCAAGACCGCCGCCGGTGCCCTGCCAAGCGAACAAGAAGAACCGCTGACGATCACGCTGACCGCCAAAGGGCAGATGCTAATCCAGAATACCGAAATTTCCGGCGAGGCACTGATCCCCAAGCTTACGGCAATTGCTGCCGAAAGATCCGACGACAAGGTGTTTTTGCGCGCAGATGGGTCCATCCCTTATGAACGGGTGATGCAGGTCATGGGCGCGCTTAACGCAGGTGGGTTTCGCAACATCGGGTTGGTGACAGATATAGGCGGTCCAACACTGGACGGGCGCGACGGGTAGGGCAAGGGCCTTGAACACGGGCACATATATCTCGGGTGGCGCGCATGCAGCACTGATTGCATGGGCGTTGCTTGGTGGGTTTTTTCTGAGCGCGGACGACCCGCTGCCGGTTCGGACAACTGAGGTGTCCCTGCTAACAAGCGCTGAGTTTGCCGCTCTGTCTCTGCCGTCGGCGGCCCCAGCCGTTTCTGACGCCGAACCGGTGCCCGCATTGCCGGACCCTGAGCCGGATACGGCACCAACTCCGCCTGCAAATGATGATAATCCCGAGCGCGAACAACCCGATACGGTTCGACCCCCTGTGGCCGAGGCGACGCCGACGCCACCAGAATCCGCGCCTGCACCCGAACCTGTGAATCCGCCGCAACCGCCCGTCCTGACGACGCCGCCGGTGCAAGATGAACCCACCCCGTCGCCTGATCAGGAAGCTGGCGCGCCCACGCCTGCACCGCGGGTTGCGCCCGAAGCGGCGGCAAGACCAGAACCGGACACGGTCGTGGCTGACACGGTGAACCCTGAAGTTTCGCCTGACGCATCAGCAGAAAACCCGGCTGAGGAAAAACCAGCAACCGCGCCTGAGGAGGCCGCAACCGAAATTGTAACCGAGGCTGAAAAGCCGACCACTGTGATGGCCGCATCCCGACGCCCGGTCACCCGCCCGGCGCGCCCGCCTGCCACACAAACCCCGGCAGCCAAACCACAAAGTGATGCTATTGCGGCGGCATTGGCTGCTGCAGCGGCGCCAACGCCACCGCCAAGATCCGCCCCAAGCGGCCCACCCCTGACCGGTGGCGAGAAAGACGGCTTTCGTATCGCCGTCAGCACCTGCTGGAATGTCGACGTGGGATCGCGCGCAGCAAACGTGACCGTGACGGTCGGCTTTTCGCTGGACAAAGGCGGCAAGGTCGTAGGTGGTTCGCTGCGAATGCTCAGCGCCAAGGGAGGCGATGACGCTGCTATTGGCACAGCTTTTGGTGCTGCACGCCGGGCAATTCTTCGCTGCCAGAGCTCCGGATACAAATTGCCGAGTGACAAATATTCCCAATGGCAAGATATTGAAATGACATTCAACCCCGATGGAATGAGAATGAAATGAAAACGATCCAAGTTCTGGGCCTTGTGCTCGCCCTGATCGGTCTGCCGAGCGCAACCTTTGCACAGCAAAGCTCTGGTCCCCTGCGCATTGAGATTACCGATGGGGTGATCGAACCGCTGCCCTTCGCGGTGCCCGATTTTGTCGCCCAAACCCCGGCAGCGCAGGAATTTGCGCAATCTATCAGCGCGGTGATTGCATCCGACCTTGCCGCGACCGGCCTGTTTCGGGAAATTCCCAAAGATGCGCATATCGCGCGCCCGACCAGTTTTGACAGCCCTGTGCAATATTCAGACTGGAAGGCGATTAATGCGCAGGCGCTTATCAAGGGCGCAGTAAGTGCCGGGGCGGACGGCAAGCTGGTTGTGAAATTCCGGGTTTTTGATGTGTTCGCCGATGCACAACTGGGCGATGGCCTGCAATTTGGCGGCTCGACCGGCAGTTGGCGGCGGATGGCCCATAAGGTTGCGGATGCGGTATACAGTCGGATCACCGGCGAGGGTGGCTATTTCGACAGCCGGGTTGTTTTCGTGTCCGAAAGTGGTCCTAAAAATAGCCGGCTGAAGCGGCTGGCGATCATGGATTATGACGGGGCAAATGTGCAGTTTCTGACCGACAGTTCTTCGATTGTGCTGGCGCCGCGCTTTTCGCCAACAGGGGATCGCGTGCTTTATACCAGCTACGAGACTGGTTTCCCCCGCATCTATGTGCTGGACGTGGGAACGGTCAAGCGCCGGGCGCTGGATGTTCAGGCCGAAGCAATGACATTTGCTCCGCGTTTTGGGCCGGATGGGCGGACGGTGGTGTTTTCGCTGTCTCAAGGCGGCAATACTGACATCTACAAGATGGATATCGACGGGCGGGACGCCCAACGCCTGACCTCGACACCCTCAATTGAAACCGCGCCCAGTTTTTCCCCCGACGGGGCGCGCATTGTTTTTGAAAGCGATCGCAGTGGCACCCAGCAGCTTTACGTGATGGGCGCAAATGGTGGCGAGGCAACACGGATCAGTTTTGGCAAGGGACGCTATGGCACGCCAGTATGGTCGCCGCGCGGCGATCTGGTAGCTTTTACCAAGCAGGCCAACGGGCGGTTCCACATCGGTGTCATGCGCTCTGATGGCTCCGAAGAGCGTCTGTTAACAGCTTCTTTTCTGGACGAGGGCCCGACGTGGTCGCCAAACGGGCGCGTCATCATGTTCACTCGCGAAACGCAGGGGGCGTCGGGTATCCCGGCGCTTTATTCGGTTGATATATCGGGGCGGAACCTGCGTCGGGTGCCAATAGATGGCGGTGCCTCTGATCCGGCGTGGTCGCCCCTTCTGAAATGACCGATGCATTCCCAAAACCGGCGCGAAATGTTACTGTGCCGGAATTCGAGCCAAAAACAACAATGGAAAAACCAATGAAAATTTACAGCAAAGCGATAATTCTGGTGGCTGCACTGGCGCTGAGTGCGTGTTCAGGTGCCGGTCGGTTTGGTCCCGGCGGTGCTGGTGGCATAGGCGGTGCGGGTGGTTCTGTCAGCGATCCTGCGTCACCGGCCTATTTCCAGCAGACGATCGGCGACCGCGTTCTGTTTCCTGTCGATCAGGCTACGCTAACGGCTGAAGGACGCGATCTTTTGACATTGCAGGCCAGATGGCTAATGACCAATGGTGACTATTCGGCAATTATCGAAGGCCATGCGGATGAGCAGGGGACACGAGCCTATAACCTTGCTCTTGGTGCCCGCCGCTCCAATGCGGTGCATGAATACCTGATCTCGCAGGGTGTTTCACCCGCCCGGCTTAAAACGGTGACATTCGGCAAAGAACGCCCGATTGCGATTTGTTCGGTTGAATCCTGCTATTCGCAGAACCGGCGCGCGGTCACGGTGATCGCCGCTGGTGGCACAAGCTAACGGAGGCCTGCAATGGTGCGTATTTGGACCCTTGTCCTATCGATGGTAGTCGCCCTGGCGGTCGCAGCCCCGGCGCAGTCGCAATCGCGCGAACAGACGCTGGCCGATATCCGACAGGAATTGACGGTTCTGTTTGTGGAAATGCAGCGCCTGAAACGCGAACTGTCAACGACGGGCAGTGTTTCGGGAAACGTCAGTGGCGCCAGCACATTGGAGCGTATCGACCTGATCGAGTCCGAGCTGGCGCGCCTTACCTCAAGGACCGAGCAGATGGAAAACCGGATCAGCCGGGTGGTTCAGGACGGCACCAACCGGATTGGCGATCTGGAGTTTCGGCTTGTCGAGCTTGAGGGTGGCGATGTCAGCCAATTGGGCGAAACAACGACGCTTGGTGGTGATGTTGCCGGTCTGAATGTAGCTGTTCAGACGCAAACCGACACTGGAGCAACGGAGCTTGCGATCGGCGAGCAATTCGATTTCGATCAGGCGAAGGCCGCCCTTGATGCCGGTAGCTTTCAGGATGCGGTGATTATGTTCATGGTGTTCAATGACACTTACACCGGCGGGCCGCTGACCGGCGAGGCACATTTTTTCCGCGGGCAGGCATTGAGCGAAATGGGCGATACCGGCAATGCCGCACGCGCCTTTCTGGAAAGTTTTTCAGGATCGCCCGACAGCCCTCGCGCTCCGGACGCGTTGCATCTGCTTGGTGTGGCGCTGGGGAATTTGGGTCAGATGAACGAGGCCTGTATTGCCCTGTCAGAAGTAGGCGTGCGGTTCCCGGATGCTGCGGCGGCAGGCGATGCTACGCTGGCCTATCAGGAGTTGGGCTGCAGTTGAGCCCGGCCCGCACGACAGATGAAATCCAACTGAAGGCTCCGTTTCTGAATGAACGGCCCGACCGGCTTGGCGTTGCTGTGTCGGGCGGTGGCGATTCCATGGCTTTGCTGCATTTGCTCACCGATTGGGCCAAAGGAACCGGTTGCGATCTGTCGGCCGTCACTGTCGATCACGGCTTGCGCCCGGAAGCGGCTGAAGAGGCGACTTATGTCGCGGATATTTGCGAAAAGCTTGGTGTCAGCCATACTGTCCTGACTTGGGACGATTGGGATGGGTCAGGAAATTTACAGGATCAGGCGCGCCGTGCGCGTTACGCTCTGATGGCCGATTGGGCGAAAGCCAACGACATTCCGACTATAGCACTAGGCCACACGCTCGACGATCAGGCCGAAACATTCCTGATGCGTCTGGCGCGAGAGGCCGGTGTGGACGGTTTGGCTGCGATGCGCGTGTCGCGCGCCTCGCAGGGCATCACTTGGCAGCGACCGTTGTTGCAGATTGGGCGGCAACGTTTACGCGATTATCTGGACGACAAGCGGGGCGGGTGGGTTGATGACCCGTCCAATGCGGACCCTGCTTATGATCGGATCAAAGCCCGGAATGTTCTGGACGCCCTTGCACCATTGGGAATTACTACACAGACCTTGGGGGCGGTTGCGTCTCACCTTGGCGACGCCCGCCTGTATCTGGAACAGCAAACCGAAATCGCAGCACGCCAGTTGGCAATATCGGATCGGGGCGACGTGATATTTGACGCCCCGCAGTTTGGCGCGCAGCCTGAAGATATTCGGCGCCGCTTGCTTATCCATGCGCTCAAATGGGTAAGTTCTGCCGAATACGGCCCGCGCGGTCGCGCCGTGAAGGATGTTCAGGCTGCAATTTCTGCACGACGTGACGTAACCCTGCATGGGTGCCGTGTGCTGTTTGAAAATGCCCGAATTCGAACCACTCGAGAGTTGCAGGTAGTGCGCGAAACACGCTGTGCGACGGACCAGATTTGGGACCAGCGCTGGCGGCTTTCGGGACCGCTGGGTAGCGGTCAACATATTGGGCCACTTGGCGAATCTGGCCTGTTGCTTTGCGATGAATGGCGCAACTGCGGCATGTCGCGTGCCTCTTTGCTTGTATCACCGGCAGTTTGGCAGGGCGAGGAGCTAAGAGCGGCACCATTGGCCCGCTTTGCAAACGGCTGGGCTGCAGAATTGGTAAATGGAGCAGATCATTTCTTCACATCCATTTTATCGGATTGAATTAGTGGGATAATCCCCTATTTTAGAGTCTGAGTTGCGACATTCGTCGCCAGCATATGAAATTTACGAGGAGACCGACCTTGGGTAACGCGCGAAATATCGCATTTTGGGTAGTGCTGTTTTTGCTAATTCTGGCGCTGTTTAACCTTTTTAGCGGCGGCCAGTCGGTGACGAATTCGCAATCGCTTAGCTATTCCGAATTTGTTCGTGCAGTGGAAGCTGGCGAAGTGCAAAGTGTAACGCTGGACGGCGAGCGGGTTGTGATCCGTGGGCGCGATGGCCAGGACTATGTTGCGATCATGCCCCGGGACGCTGAGGTCATCGACACGCTGATTGAAAACAACGTTTCGGTCGTCGCGGAGGCTCAGGAACAATCGGGGTTTTCCTCGATTCTGATGACGTTCCTTCCATTCCTGCTGTTGATCGGAGTGTGGATCTATTTCATGAACCGGATGCAAGGCGGCGGGCGCGGTGGTGCCATGGGTTTTGGCAAAAGCCGGGCCAAGCTGCTGACCGAAAAGCAGGGGCGCGTTACGTTTGACGACGTGGCCGGGATTGATGAAGCCAAAGAAGAGCTGGAAGAGATTGTGGAATTCCTGCGCAACCCGCAGAAATTTTCGCGTCTTGGTGGCAAGATCCCCAAAGGTGCATTGCTGGTGGGCCCTCCGGGCACCGGTAAAACACTGCTGGCGCGTGCGATTGCGGGCGAGGCCGGCGTGCCGTTCTTCACCATCTCTGGCTCTGATTTCGTGGAAATGTTCGTGGGCGTGGGTGCATCCCGTGTGCGCGACATGTTCGAGCAGGCCAAAAAGAATGCACCATGCATCGTATTTATTGACGAAATTGACGCAGTTGGGCGATCGCGTGGCGCAGGCTACGGTGGTGGTAACGACGAACGCGAACAGACGCTGAACCAGTTGCTGGTCGAAATGGATGGATTTGAGGCCAACGAGGGTGTGATCATCGTTGCCGCGACCAACCGACCCGATGTTCTGGACCCCGCACTGTTGCGTCCCGGCCGCTTTGACCGCCAAATTCAGGTGCCAAACCCTGATATTAAGGGTCGCGACAAAATTCTTCAGGTTCACGCACGCAAAACGCCGCTTGGACCGGATGTTGACCTGCGCATAATTGCGCGCGGAACGCCGGGTTTTTCGGGTGCTGATCTGGCCAACCTTGTGAATGAAGCCGCGCTGACGGCGGCGCGCATTGGGCGGCGTTTCGTGACGATGGAAGACTTCGAGAACGCCAAAGACAAGGTCATGATGGGTTCGGAACGGCGATCCATGGTGATGACCGAGGACGAAAAAAAGCTGACCGCCTATCACGAGGCTGGCCATGCGATCGTTGGCCTGAACGTTCCCCAACATGATCCGATCCACAAGGCGACGATCATTCCGCGCGGTCGCGCGCTGGGGCTGGTGCTAAGCTTGCCGGAACGCGACCAGCTTTCGGTGACAAAAACCAAATATACCTCCAAAATCGCGATGGCTATGGGCGGCAAAGTGGCCGAAGAGCTGACCTTTGGGCCAGACCAGGTCACATCCGGCGCCTCATCCGACATTCAGCAGGTGACACAAATTGCCCGTGCAATGGTGACCCAGTTTGGCATGTCGGAAAAGCTTGGCAACATCGACTATGCGAATCAGCGTCAAGCCGAGATGGGCATGTATGGCGGCGGAACCAGCCATTCCGGCACCACGCAAAAGATCATCGACGACGAGGTGCGGCGCATCTCTGACGAAGCCTATGAAACGGCCAAGTCGATCCTGACTAAAAAGAAGAAAGACCTGAAACGCCTTGCCGAAGGCCTGTTGGAATATGAAACCCTGACGGGATCGGAAATCACCAAAGTCATCGCAGGCGAAGCACTGCACCGCGGTGAAGACGAAGATGATACGCCGGATCAGGGCAATACACCATCGGTCACGGCTGTTCCAAAAACCAAGCCCAAATCCAAACCCGATGGCGGGCTGGAACCGGAACCCTCTGCTTGAGGACACAAACAAACGACTGGAACCCCGGGGCTTACGCAAAGTTCCGGGGTTTTCGTTTGCGCCCGGCACTGGATTTGCTCAACCAGATCGGTGATCTACCTGAAGGTGACATCGTTGATCTGGGCTGTGGCAACGGCCCGGTCGGTCCTTCTCTGGCAGCAAGGTTCGCGGGCAGAAATCTGATCGGCGTAGACGCGTCGCCAGCGATGCTCAAGGCGGCAAAAAAAACCGGAAGTTACAGCAAATTGATCAGGGCAGATGCTG
>JAHRVD010000002.1 GCA_019090845.1 Marinosulfonomonas sp. | reverse complement strand
GGTTGAGTGCCAGAAGCATGAATTATTGCAGAAAAACAACATGTAAGCGCGCGCGCGGTGCGCAGTTCGTCGAATCTCGGCGGTTCGCAGGGATTGCACAACCTAGGGACGGAAAAATGTCAGGTTCTTTGCAACGGTCGCTCATGGATATGAGGGAGATTTTGCGTGGCAGGTTTGCCAGCCTTGTCCGCCTGTTGCTGGTCCTGAAGCTAGTGCTACTGACAGGTGCAGCCGCAGTGCAGGCCCAGACGCCGCCGGTTCTGAATGAGTTCATCAACAAATTCCCTGCCAGTGATTTTGTTCAGGGGGCGACGTCCTATGGCGCAATGTCGGACGACATTCCGGCTATTGCGGTCATGAAAGGTGATGCGGTGATGGGCTATGCTTTCATCACCTCGGATTTTGTCGGAACCACCGGGTATTCCGGCAAACCGATCCACGTCATGGTGGCGATCGGGCCGGATGCGAAATTGCTGCGTGCAGAGCTGGTCAAACATTCCGAGCCGATTGTTTTGATCGGCATTCCGGACCGCAAGATCAAAGCGCTCACGGCCAGTTATTCGGGGCTTGATATCGTTGCCGAAGCCGCTGCGGGTGGCTCGGGGCATGATCTGGATATCATTTCCGGCGCCACGGTGACGATCATGATTATTGATGACTCGGTCGTGCGCTCAAGCATCAAGGTTGCCCGCGCGCTTGGACTTGGCGGGCTGAATGATGACGCGGCCAGGCTGGGGCCGACCCATGTTCTGAAGATGGACGGCGACAGTATTTCTGATTGGGCCACAATGGCTGGCGATGGCAGCGTGCGGCGAATGACGCTTGATATCGGGCAGATCAACGCCGCTTTTGCAGCCACAGGTGACGCGCGGGTTCTTAAGCATCCCGAACCGGGTGCGCCGGGTGATATCTATATTGATATGCATACCGCATTGGTGTCGGCACCCGGCATCGGGCGCAGCCTGATGGGGGACGCCGAATATGGCAATCTGGCAGACTGGCTGGACGATGGCGAACAGGCCATTCTGATGCTCGGTCGCGGTGCGTTTTCCTACAAGGGGTCGGGTTATGTGCGGGGCGGGATATTTGACCGTATTCAGCTGATACAGGGCGATATCTCGGTGCGGTTCAGGGACCGGCAGCACCGCCGCCTTGGAGAACTGGCCGCCAAGGGCGCGCCGACCTTCAAAGAGCTTGATCTGTTCAAAATCCCGGCCGATGCGGGCTTTGATCCGACCAAGCCGTGGCGCATTCAATTGCTTGCACAGCGGGTTGTCGGCCCGGTCGAAAAAACCTTTCTGACCTATGATCTGGGCTACAAAATCCCTGACAGATACCTGACGAAAATTGCGCCCGAAGTTCCTGCCGTTGCCGTTGAAAGCCAAACCGACGCCGCCGCTCGGGCCGCGCTTTGGCAACGCATCTGGACAGGCAAGAAGGTCGAGATCGGCGTTCTGATCGCAATGCTGACAACGCTGACGGGCGTGTTCTTTTTTCAGGTGCAGGTCACCAGAAATGCGCGGGCGTTCTATTGGTTCCGCATGGCGTTTCTGGCGCTCACGCTGGTCTTTCTGGGCTGGCACCAGAACGCGCAGCTTTCGATCGTCAATCTGATGGCACTTGGTGCCTCGATGAGTTCTGGTTTCAGTTGGGACGCCTTCCTGCTCGACCCGCTGGTCTTTATCCTGTGGGTATCGGTCGCCGTCAGCCTGCTGTTTTGGGGACGTGGAGGGTTCTGCGGCTGGCTTTGCCCGTTTGGCGCCTTGCAAGAGATTTCCAACCAGATAGCACGGTTTTTCAAATTCCCTCAATGGACGCTACCATGGGGTCTGCATGAGCGTATATGGCCGGTCAAGTATCTGATTTTCCTCGGCCTTTTTGGTGTGTCGCTGGTGTCGATCCCGCTGGCCGAGCAATTCGCCGAGATTGAACCGTTCAAGACCTCGATCATCCTGAAATTTGTGCGCAGTTGGCCTTATGTGCTGTTTGCCACCGCGATGCTGGGGGCAGGGTTGTTTATTGAGCGGTTCTATTGCCGCTACCTTTGCCCGCTGGGGGCTGCGCTGGCGATACCGGGGCGGATGCGGATGTTTGACTGGCTGAAACGCTACAAGGAATGTGGCAGCCCCTGCCAGATTTGCGCCAACGAATGTTTCGTTCAGGCGATCCATCCTACCGGCGAGATTAACCCAAACGAATGCCTGTCCTGCCTGCATTGTCAGGTTCTTTATCAGGACAACAGCAAGTGCCCGGTTTGCATAAAATCTGCAAAACGGCGCGAAAAGCAGGCCCAGAGCGCCGCCCAGTTGGGTGCGACGCCCGAACGCCTGACCAACCACCCGAATTCAATAGCAAACAAGGAGAAGCAAAATGTCTGAAGACACAGTAAAACGGGAAGGAATATCGCGGCGCGATGTTCTGACCGGTCCGGTGAAGGGTGCTGCACTTGTCGGCACTGTCGCCGCACTTGGTGGTGGGGCGTTGTTAAGCTCGACCACGGCAGCCAAAGCCGCCGGCTCTAACGAAGTTGCGCCCGGTGATCTGGACGAATATTATGGTTTCTGGTCCTCGGGGCAGGCGGGCGAGTTGCGCATTCTGGGCGTGCCTTCGATGCGCGAACTGATGCGTGTGCCGGTGTTCAACCGTTGCTCGGCAACCGGTTGGGGCAGCACCAATGAATCCCTGAAAATCATGAATGAAAACCTGATGCCCGAAACCAAAGAGTTTCTGGCCAAAAGCGGGATGAAAACCTACGACAACGGCGACCTTCACCACCCACATATGTCGTTTACCGATGGCACCTATGACGGGCGCTACCTGTTCATGAACGACAAGGCCAACACACGCGTTGCCCGCGTCGATTGCAAATTCATGAAATGCGACAAGATGATCGAGATCCCGAATGCATCCGACATCCACGGTCTGCGTCCGCAAAAGTTTCCGCGCACCGGCTATGTGTTTGCCAACGGCGAACACCGGGTGCCGCTGATCAACGACGGAACGAACATGGATGACGTGGAAAACTACGTCTCGATCTTCACCGCCATTGACGGCGACACAATGGACATTTCCTGGCAGATCATGGTGACCGGAAATCTTGATAACGTGGATTGTGATTATCAGGGAAAATATGCTGTTTCATCAAGTTACAACTCGGAAGGCGCGGTCGAACTGGTCGGGATGATGGAAGCCGAGATGGACCATGCGGTGGTGTTCAACATCGCCCGCATCGAAGCCGCGGTTGCGGCGGGAAAATTCGAGGTTCACAACGGCGTCAAGGTTCTGGACGGGCGCAAAGGGTCTGACCTGACGGTATATATCCCAATCCCCAACAGCCCGCATGGTGTGAACTCTTCACCCGACGGCAAATACGTGATGATCAACGGCAAGCTGTCGCCAACCGTTTCGGTGATTGAGTATGACAAGTTGCAGGCGGTCTTTGATGGGGCCGATCCGCGCTCTTGTATTGTGGCCGAACCAGAACTGGGTCTTGGTCCGCTTCACACTGCATTTGATGGCAAAGGGAACGCCTATACGACCTTGTTCCTGGACAGCCAGATGGTGAAATGGAACGTTGATAAGGCGATCCAGCTTTATGGCGGGGCGGATGTTGATCCGATCATCTCTAAGACCGATGTGATGTATCAGCCGGGCCACAACCATACCTCGATGGGCGAAACCAAAGAGGCGGATGGCAAATGGCTTGTCTCGCTTAACAAGTTCTCAAAAGACCGGTATCTGAACGTCGGTCCGCTGAAGCCGGAAAGCGAGCAGTTGATCGACATATCGCTCGATACCCCGGCGGTTGTGCATGACAGCCCGACCTTCGCCGAGCCGCATGACTGTATCATTGTCCACCGCTCCAAGGTGACGCCGGATGCGATCTGGTCCCGTGACAACCCGATGTGGGATGATGCGCGCGCTCAGGCCGAGGCAGACGGTGTTGTGCTGGAAGATGGCCATGACGAGGTGATCCGCGACGGCAATAAGGTGCGGGTCTACATGTATTCGTCTGCTCCGAATTTCTCGATGGAGGAGTTCACCGTCAAGCAGGGCGATGAGGTGACCGTTTATGTTACCAATATCGACGATGTAGATGATCTGACCCACGGCTTTACACTGGGCAACCACAATGTGTGTATGGAGGTCGGGCCACAGGCCACGTCTTCGATCACATTCATCGCCGGTCGCCCCGGTGTGCATTGGTTCTATTGTCAGTGGTTCTGCCACGCGCTTCATATGGAGATGCGCGGCCGGATGCTGGTTGAGCCTGCGTAAAGGAAATCGCAATGTTGCGCCGTCTGTTCCTGCTGACCCTTCTAACCTTCCCGGCTTTGGCCGGGGCGGTGGAACGGGTTGTGCCTGCAGCCGACGGTGCGCTTGCGGCAGCTTTGAAAACGGCACAGGCGGGGGATGTCCTTCGCCTGTCCAAAGGAATTTACGCCGGTCCGCTGGCGATTGACGTGTCGGTCACGATTGATGGGAACGGGGCAACGATTGACGGCCAAGGGGTTGGATCAGTCATCACCGTGAATGCGCCGGATGTGACCCTGCGTGGGCTGACGATTGTTGGGTCTGGTTCCGCGGGCGACGGGCTTGATGCCGGGGTTACGCTAACCAAACGCGCGGATCGCGCTGTGGTGGCTGGCAACCGGGTATTGGGCAATCTTGTCGGAATAGATGTGCATGGGCCAGCGGGCGTTTTGGTTCAGGGAAATATCATCCAAGGGCGGCAGGACCGGCGGATGAATGACCGGGGCAACGGCGTATATATCTGGAATGCGCCGGGCACAAAGGTGATAGGCAACGACGTGCGTTGGGGGCGTGACGGGGTGTTTGTGAACACCTCGGCAAACATGGAATTCACCGGCAATCGGTTTCGCGATCTGCGCTTTGCGGTGCATTATATGTATGCAAATGACAGCGTGGTTTCGGGCAATATTTCGACCGGAAATCACCTTGGCTATGCGGTGATGTATTCTGACAACGTGAAGATTGAGGGCAATATATCCAGCGGTGATCGCGACCACGGCATCATGATGAATTACACCAACAAAAGTCTGGTCAGTGGCAACCGGATCGAAAACGGCGGCAAGAAATGTGTGTTCATCTACAACGCTCATAAGAACCGCTTTCAGGGCAATTCTTTCGAAGCCTGTGACATCGGTATCCATTTCACCGCGGGCTCGGAACGCAATGAAATTCAGGGCAACGCCTTTATCGCCAACCGCACACAAGTCAAATACGTCGGATCAAAATGGGTTGATTGGAGCGTTGATGGCCGGGGAAATTACTGGTCTGACCACGGTGCGTTTGATCTGGATGGCAACGGCATTGCTGACGCTGCCTATCGGCCAAACGACATCATGGATCATGTGCTCTGGACGCAACCGGCGGCCAAATCGCTGTTGGGATCGCCCGCCGTTCAACTGATCCGCTGGTCACAATCGGCCTTTCCGGCACTACTGCCGGGCGGGGTGATTGATCGCGCGCCACTGATGCGCCCGCCGGTGTCGCAAACTCCGGTCTGGAAAGAAATCCAATGACAGCGCTAGAGATCAGAAACGTCTGCAAAAGTTATGGCAAGCTGGAAACTGTTTGTGACGTCAGCCTGAACATCGAGGCGGGCGAGCGGGTGGCGCTGCTGGGCCATAACGGGGCTGGCAAGACCACGCTGATGCGGATGATCCTTGGGCTGACCCCGGTTCAATCCGGCTTGATCCGGGTGCTTGGCACGGCGCCGGGTTCGCGTCTGGCGCGGGCCTCGATCGGGTTTCTGCCCGAAAGCGTTGCCTTTCATGGCGCGCTGACGGGGCGTGAGCAACTGCGCCATTTCGCACGGTTGAAATCGTTGCCAGTGCGGGCGGCGGACGCGTTTTTGGAGCGTGTCGGAATGGCCGACGCGGCGGATCGCAAAATCCGCACCTATTCCAAAGGTATGCGCCAGCGGATCGGCCTAGCGCAGGCGTTGCTTGGTGCACCAAAACTGGCGCTACTGGATGAACCAACAAGCGGCCTTGACCCTATTTCGCGCCACGAATTTTACGACATCGTCGCCGAACTGGCCAATTCGGGCACCGCTGTTTTGCTGTCGTCCCACGCGTTGACCGAGCTTGAGGCGCGCACAGACCGTATCGCGATCATGAGCAAGGGCCGCTTGCTGGCCAATGATGATTTGGCAAGCTTGCGCCAATCGGCCCGCCTGCCGATCCGCCTGAAGGTCACAACGACTTTGGCCGATGCGGACCGGGTAGCTCAGGAACTTGGGGGCGCGCGGATCAACGGTGCTTCGGTAACGCTGACCTGCCATCAGGATGAAAAAGTCGCGATGCTTGGCCAGATCACTGCCTTTGGTGCGCTGATAAAGGATGTGGATGTCACCCCCGGTTCATTGGAAGAACTTTATCGCCATTACAGCGCAGCTAACCCGGAGGATCGGTGATGCATCTGCTAAACGTCGCCCGGCTCGAAATTCTGATCGCACGGCGCAATATGTGGGTTGCCACCTCGGTGATCCTGATGAGCCTGTTTACGATCGTGCTGACCCTTACGGGGGGCGCGCCGACCGGCACGCTTGGTGTCGATCCGTTGGTCGTCGCGGTGACCTCGATCACCACTTTGTCTGTCTATCTGGTGCCATTGATCGGGTTGCTTTTGTCTTTTGACGCCATCGCCGGAGAGGTTGAGCGCGGAACGCTGGCGCTTAGCCTGACTTACCCGCTGTCGCGCGCCGAAATCCTGTTTGGCAAGTTTCTGGCCCATTTTGCAGTGCTGGGGTTTGCGGTTGCGGTGGGGCTGGGGCTGACGCTGGCGGTGACGATCTGGCAATACGGCGCGGCGGACCTGTCATTTGCGCCACTGGTGCGGCTGTTCGTAACGTCGCTTGCCTTGGGCGCCGCGTTTCTGGGGGTCGGCTATGCGGTATCGGGCTTTGTGCGCGCGCCCGGGGTTGCCTCGGGCGTTGTTATCCTGATCTGGTTGATCTGCGTCGTTCTTTACGACATCGGGCTGCTGGGGGCGCTGGTAGCTGATGATGGCGGCGCTTTCACCAAAACCCTGTTCCCGTGGTTGCTTGTCGCCAATCCGGCCGATGCCTTTCGCCTGATAAACATGCCCGCCGATACGGTGGTCGCCCTAAGCTCGGGCTTAAGCGCTGCGGGGTCGGTATCAGGGCTTGCAGGGCAGATCGCATCGTTGATTATCTGGCCGGTTCTGGCGATTGCGCTCGCCTGGGTCGCCCTTGCGAGGTTGGAACCATGAAGCTGAAATTTGTCGCGATACTGGCGCTGGCGGTGCTCGCCGGGTGCAAGGAAGATATCGTCAATGTGCAGATACCCGCAGCCCAATCACTGACTGATGAGGCCGCTGGGTTTTATTGCCAGATGGAAATACTAGAGCATCCGGGGCCAAAGGCGCAGGTCCATCTGGCGGGCATGTTAGCGCCGCTGTGGTTTTCTCAGGTGCGTGATGGCTTGGCCTATGTCAAATCGGCCGAACAATCGGGCGAAATTCTGGTGCTATACGTGAATGATATGGGCGCGGCCGTCAGTTGGTCAGAGCCGGGCGTCGAAAACTGGATCAAGGCGGACGGGGCCTTTTACGTCGTCGGATCGGACGCTGTCGGTGGTATGGGCGCGCCAGAGCTTGTGCCCTTCGCAGATCGGCAAGAAGCGGAAAAATTTATAGCCGAACACAGCGGTGAGATCCTGCAATTCAGCGATATCGCGGTAGAAATGGTTCTGTCACCGGTAACATTCACAACGTCCCAACTTGAGGCCCGCCAATGACCACCCGACGACGAATGTTAACGGTTCTGGCGGGGGCCGCGCTATTGCCTGCCGTTGGTGCAAAGGCCAGCGCAAATACCCGCCAGTGGCGCGGTGTGGCGCTTGGGGCCGAGGCCCGGATCATTTTGGATCATCCGCGCGCAGACGCGTTGATCGGGGCAGCCTTGCAGGAAATCCAGCGGCTAGAGGCTATCTTTAGCCTTTACCTTCCCGACAGCCAGCTTTCCCGGCTGAACCGGGATGGTGTACTGGATGATCCGGCCTTTGAGATGATCGAACTATTGTCGATCTGCTCGGGGCTGAATGCACGAACCGGCTCGATATTTGACCCAACGGTGCAACCGCTCTGGGCGCTGTATGCTCAGGCCTATTCGGCTGGCAGGAAACCGGGCGAGGCACAGGTTTCCCGCGCGCTGGAACTAACCGGCTGGAACCACGTGGCATTTTCAACCGATAAGGTCAGCTTTGGGAAAGCCGGGGTGCAGCTTACCCTGAACGGCATCGCGCAGGGCTATATTGCCGATAAGGTTACGGGTCTTTTTCGCGCCAATGGGGTTCGCGATGTGCTGGTTAATACCGGCGAAATTGCCGCCCTTGGTCGTGGGCCTGACGGGCAGGCATGGCAGGTAAATCCGGCAGGTAGCACAGCATCGTCGGTGCCGTTGCGCGATCGCGCGATTGCAACCTCTCGTCCGCTGGGAACGGCGTTCGATCCGGCAGGGCAGGTTGGTCATATTCTGCACCCCAAGTCGGGAAATCCGAGCGGGAGGTGGTCGCAGGTCAGCGTCATTTCTGGTTCCGCAGCCGACGCCGATGGCCTGTCGACCGCATTTTGCCTGATGAGTCGGGATCAGATTGAAGCCGCAAAGGGTGATGCCAACGTCCTGCTGGTGTAAATCCAGCCGGAAAAACATACGCGAATTGGCGGATATTCGTGAAAGTTGCATGATCTGACCGAGCGAAAAGAAAATTTTTGCAAACGGTTGCAAAAACTTGCGAAAAAAAGTTGTCATAAAACAGTTACAATGCAATTCTTCCCTATCGAGTAAATTTTTGTTCCTGGGAGGAAAACCAAATGCGTAAATCTATTTATCTGCTATCGGCTGCGACGCTCGCGCTTGCGGCGGCTTCGACGTCGGCAATGGCGGCGGGCAAAATGACGCTTTATTGCAGCGCGCAAGAAGACTGGTGCCAGTTGATGGCACGGGGCTTTGAGGACGCCAGCGGCATCAAAGTTAACATGACCCGCAAAAGCTCTGGCGAGACTTTTGCCCAGATCAAAGCCGAAGAAGCCAATCCAAAGGGCGACGTCTGGTGGGGCGGCACCGGTGATCCGCATCTTCAGGCAGCCGAAGAAGATCTGACACAACCCTATATGTCTTCGATGCGCAGTCAGCTGCACCCCTGGGCGATTGCACAGGCTGAAAGTGCAGGAAACAAGACGATCGGCATCTACAGCGGGGCGCTGGGGTATGGCTATAATTCCGATCTGCTTGCTGCAAATAACTTGCCGGTTCCTGCCTGCTGGAAGGACCTTTTGAAGCCGGAATATAAAGGCCATGTGCAAATGGCGAACCCCAATTCATCCGGCACCGCCTATACGACGCTGGCCACGATGGTTCAGTTGTTTGGCGAGGATGGCGGCTTTGATTTCATGAAAGGCCTGCACAAGAACATCAACCAATATACCAAATCCGGGTCGGCCCCGATCAAGGCAGCCGGGCGTGGCGAAAACACCATTGGTATCGTGTTCATGCATGACGCGGTCAAACAGGGTGTGGCCGGATTTCCGGTTGTGACTGTGGCCCCATGCGAGGGCACGGGCTATGAAATCGGTTCCATGTCTATCGTCAAAGGCGCACGTAATCTGGACGAGGCCAAGCAGTTTTATGACTGGGCGCTGAGCACGGATGCACAAAACCTCGCACTGGAAGTGAACGCATTTCAGGTGCCGTCCAACAAGGGTTCGAACACCTCGGACAAGGCGCCGGACATGTCGACGATCACGCTGATCGACTATGACTTTAAAACCTATGGTTCCAGCGCGACCCGTAAGGGCCTGCTGCAAAAATGGGATGAAGAGGTTTCCGTTCTGCCGCAATAAAACATGAGAGAAGTCTCTTCCGAAAAAACGACCCATCCGGTATTGATCTTTTGGATCGTCGCCGGGTGGGTCGGTTTCCTGATCCTGCCATGGTATGGGATCGAAGACGGGTTTTTCCGTCTGGACTGGCTATTGGACGGCTACCCGCTGGACAGTGATTATGCACCGGCGGCGTTTTTGATCGGGCAGGGGCAAAAGCTGTGGCTGGCACCGCTGCTAGTGCCACTGGTCGCCCCGCTACTGGTGTTAACCAAGCGCAAAACGGACCCGATTTTTGCCAAAATTCTGATCACGGCCGGGGCGTTCGGCTTTGCGTGGTTGATCGCGCAAGGCTTTGGCATCGGCATTCGGGGGTGGAGTTTCGGCTGGTTACAGGCCCTGTTCGGCCCGCTGGAAGACCGGCAGTTTGGCATGGGCTATGGCGCGTTGCTGCTGGCCAGTTCTTATCTGTTCCTATTCACTCAGGGCATCGCTGCACGGGGCGCAATTAACGGCGATGTCTTCGTGGTTTCGGCGGTGTCGGGTGTGATCGTCATCGTTTCGGTATTTGTATTTTTCCCAATCGCCAAAATGTTGCTGGCCGCCTTTATCACAGAGGACGGCAGCTATTCCTTCGTGATATTTGCCGCCAAATTTTTTGATGACCGGATCTGGGGGCTGTCATGCGTGTTTGGGTCCGGGCGCTGTGGTGTTGCGTGGAATTCACTTTTTCTGGCGGTTATTGTCGGCTTGTTGACCACGATCCTTGGGCTGGTATTCGCGCTGGTCGTGACCCGCTCGGGCTTTCGTTTCAAACCGGCGTTGCGTGCCCTGACGGTGCTGCCGATCATCACGCCGCCGTTTGTAATCGGGCTGGCGATCATCCTGCTGTTTGGTCTGTCGGGTTCAGTGACAGGCTATGTCGCCGACCTTTTCGGCATTCGCCCGACGCGCTGGGTCTATGGATTGCCCGGCCTGCTAATCGCACAACTTCTGGCGTTCACCCCGATTGCCTTTTTGGTGCTGATCGGCGTGGTCGAGGGCGTCAGCCCCTCGATGGAAGAAGCCGCGCAAACCTTGCGGGCCAACAAGTGGCAGGTGTTTCGTACCGTTTCATTGCCGCTGATGCGCCCGGGTCTGGCCAATGCGTTTTTGCTGGGCTTCATCGAAAGCATGGCCGATTTCGGCAACCCGCTGGTGCTGGGCGGCAATTTCGACGTGCTTTCAACCGAGATTTTCTTTGCCATAGTTGGTGCGCAATACGATCAGGGGCGCGCGGCCGTTTTGGCGATTGTGCTGCTGGCGTTCACGCTTGGGGCATTTTATGCGCAGCGATCATGGCTGGGTAACAAAAGCTACACCACCGTATCGGGCAAGGGCGATGCGGGCGTGCATCCGCAGATGCCGCGCGGGCTTAGTATTCCGGTTCTTACGACGGCGATGATCTGGGCCGGTTTTACCATCGTGATCTACGCGATGATCCTTTATGGCAGCATGGTTGAGCTTTGGGGCGTCAACAACACACTGACGTTCAAGCATTACATCACCGCTTTTTCGATGCGCCTGGAGGATGGCGGCATCCGCTGGTCCGGCTCGGCGTGGGATAGTTTCTGGACGACGATCAAAATCGCGACCGTGGCTGCACCGCTGACGGCGGCGGTTGGGCTGATCACTGCCTATCTGCTGACGCGGCAAACCTTTGCCGGCAAGAACAGCTTTGAATTTGGCACTATGCTTAGTTTTGCGATCCCCGGAACGGTGATTGGCGTCAGCTATATTCTGGCCTTTAACGTGCCACCGATTGAACTGACAGGGACCGGCATCATCCTTGTTGTCAGTTTCATTTTCCGAAACATGCCGGTTGGGGTGCGCGCCGGAATTGCATCCATGAGCCAGCTGGACAAGTCGCTTGATGAATCCTCGCTGACGCTTGGCGCGAACAGTTGGCAAACATTCCGGCGGGTGATCCTGCCGCTGTTGCGCCCGGCCATTCTGGCAGCGCTGGTTTACAGCTTTGTGCGGGCTATGACGGCGATTTCAGCGGTTATTTTTCTGGTTTCGGCTGAACACAACATGGCCACCGCCTATATCATCGGGCGGGTTGAAAATAACGACTATGGGCTGGCGATCGCCTATTCCACGACCTTGATTTTCGTCATGCTGGCGGCGGTTGGATTGCTTCAGTTAATGGTCGGAAAAACACGTATTGGTCGACGTATGGACCACAAAAGCGGAGGTTAAGACAATGGCAGGCACCCCTATCAACAGCAAAGCGGCCTCTGTCAGCTTTCGAAATGTCAGCAAAAAATATGGCAAAACGGTTCTGGCGGTAGACGATGTTTCGCTCGAGATCGAGGCCGGAACACTGGTCACGCTGCTGGGGCCTTCGGGCTGCGGAAAAACGACGATGTTGCGGATGATCGCGGGGCTGGAAATGGTTACCAGCGGGCAGATCATGATCGGTGATCGCGATGTGACGAAATTGCCTGCCACGGATCGCGATGTCTCGATGGTGTTCCAGTCTTACGCCTTGTTCCCGCATATGAGCGTGATTGAAAACGTGTCTTACGGGCTAAAGTTTTCCGGCTTTGACAAGGTCGAAACCCACGATCGTGCCCGCGCCGGTCTGGATTTAGTGGGGCTGGGTGAATTTGGCGCGCGCTTGCCAAGCGAACTGTCAGGCGGGCAACAGCAACGGGTGGCTGTGGCGCGGGCTTTGGTGCTGGAACCGCAGGTGTTACTGTTTGATGAACCCTTGTCCAATTTGGATGCGAAACTGCGCCGCCAGGTGCGCGAAGAAATTCGTGAAATTCAGCAAAATCTGGGGCTGACGGTGGTCTATGTGACCCATGATCAGGAAGAGGCGCTGGCCGTTTCAGACCAGATCGTGGTGATGCGCAATGCTGGCATTGCCCAGATCGGCACGCCGCGCGAACTTTATGACGCCCCCGCCGACCGGTTTGTCGCGGATTTCATCGGTGAAGCGAACCTGATTGATTGCACGATACAAAAGGTGACCGGTGGGATCGCCCAGATTGATATGTCGGGCTATCGCCACAAGCTGGAGGCGCGTGGAATGGAACCCGGCCCCGCAACCGTTGCTATTCGCCCAAGCCGGATGCGGCTGGTGCGCGGTGCTACCGGGGCGGGCATCAAGGCGCAGATAGAAAAGGCGACCTATGTGGGCAGCCACATGGAATACGTCGTTTCAGGTGATTTCGGGCAGGTTTTTGCAATACTTGATGATGTGGACGACGCGCTGGTGCCGGGCGAGGGTGTGATGCTCAGCTTTGATGAAAAGGGCCCGGTGTTGTTGCCTGCGCAATAGGGGGCGTTGGCGCTTTGTTCTGATGTAAGAATAAACCGCGCTAGGCGTTGGCCACCCGCTGCCCGTTCTTATCAAACAGCATCACCGCATCCGCCTGCCAGCGCACATCCAGATTTGCGCCACTTTCCGGCAACTCCATCTGGCCATCCTGTCGCACTGTAATCGGTGCACCATTTGCCAATTTGGCGTGGATCAGCGTTTCGGCGCCAAGGGCCTCGGTATAAAGCACATCAACATTCAGCGAGCCTTCGCCAGCCGGGCAAAGCTGCAGATGTTCAGGGCGGATACCAAGCGTTCCGTCCCCAACCTCGACCACACCGGCCAAATCGGTGGCCGTCAGAAAATTCGTGGCCGGTGAGCCGATGAAGCCTGCGACAAAGGCCGTCTTGGGGTTTTTGTAAACCTCAAGCGGTGCGCCGATCTGATCGGCCACCCCGCCATTCATTACGATCATCCGGTCGGCCAGCGTCATCGCCTCGACCTGATCGTGCGTGACGTAAAGTGCTGTGACGCCAAGGGATTTTTGCAATTGCTTGATCTCAAGGCGCATCTGAACGCGCAGTTTTGCGTCAAGGTTTGAAAGTGGTTCATCAAACAGGAACACGTCCGGTTTGCGCACAATCGCGCGCCCCATCGCTACACGCTGGCGCTGCCCGCCCGACAGTTCGCGCGGTTTGCGTTCAAGATATTCTTCAAGCTGCAACAGCTTGGCTGCGGCCTGCACCCGCTCGGCGATCTCTTCCTTGGGGGTTTTGGCAATCTTCAGCCCGTAAGCCATGTTGTCAAACACGCTCATATGCGGATAAAGCGCGTAATTCTGGAACACCATCGCGATATTGCGATCCATCGGTTCCTTGTCATTGACGCCGACGCCGTTGATCTGAACCTCGCCGGATGTAACCGTTTCAAGCCCTGCAACCATCCGCAGCATCGTCGATTTCCCACAGCCAGACGGGCCGACGATGACGATAAATTCGCCGTCCTTAATGTCGATATCGACACCGTGGATCACGTCGACCTTGCCAAAACTTTTTTTCAGGGCGTCCAGTTTAATCGTAGCCATGGTCTATTTCTCGCTGTCCACAAGTCCGCGGATGAAAAGTTTCTGCATTGATATTACGACAATGATCGGCGGGACCATCGCAAGGATCGAGGTCGCCATGATAACCGGCCAATCGGCAATGTCGTCGCCGCTTGGGAACATCTGTTTGATGCCCATGACGATGGTGTTCATATCCGGGTCGGTGGTGATCAGCAGCGGCCAAAGATATTGGTTCCAGCCATAGATGAACAGGATCACAAACAAAGCGGCAATATTTGTGCGGCTCATCGGCAAAAGGATGTCCCAAAAGAACCGCATCGGGCGGGCACCATCAACGCGCGCGGCCTCGGCCAGTTCATCGGGGACAGTCATGAAAAACTGGCGAAACAGAAAGGTGGCCGTGGCCGAGGCGATCAGCGGAAAGATCAGGCCCGAATAGCTGTTGAGCATGCCAAACCCGGCGACAACTTCGTAGGTGGGCACGATGCGCACCTCGACGGGCAACATCAGTGTCAGGAATATCAGCCAGAAGAATACTTTGCGCCCCGGAAAGCGGAAATAGACGATGGCGAATGCTGACAGGATCGAGATCAGGATTTTACCCAGAGCAATGCCAAGCGCCATCACCATCGAGTTGGCCAGCATCCGGGCAACCGGGGCGTTTATGCCTGAAACCAGTGCCGAGCGGTAATTGTTAAAGAACTGATCCCCGGGCCAAAGCGGCATTGGCGGATGCACAATTTCAGGCTGGGTCACGGTCGAGGCGACAAAGGCCAGCCAGATCGGGAAAAAGATAATCAGCACGCCAATGATCAGGCCGACATGGGTCAGCCAATATCCGGCACCGCGTTTTTCAACCATGCCCGACATCAGTAATGCACCCGTCGTTCGACAAATTTGAACTGGATGATGGTCATTGCACCGACGACAATCAGCAAAATCACCGACTGCGCCGCAGATGAACCCAGATCCTGCCCCACGAAGCCATCGGCAAAGACTTTGTAGACCAGAATGGTCGTGGCCTGCTGCGGCCCGCCGCTGGTGATCGTGTGAATGACGCCAAAGGTTTCAAAGAACGCATAGACGATGTTGACGACCAGCAGGAAAAACGTGGTGGGCGACAGCAGCGGAAAGACGATCGTGCGAAACCGCGTCCAGAAACGGGCGCCATCAATTGCCGCCGCCTCGATCACCGATTTCGGGATCGCCTGCAGCCCGGCAAGGAAGAACAAAAAGTTATAGCTGACCCGGCCCCAGGATGAGGCGGCAACAACCAGCCCCATTGCTTCGGCCTCATTCAGCACATGGTTCCAGTCATAACCAAGCAGACCCAGATACCATGCCACAACCCCGACACGGGTGTTAAACATGAACAGCCACAGCACACCGGCAACGGCTGGGGCAACGGCATAGGGCCAGATCAGCAAGGTGCGATAGACGCCAGAGCCTTTGATCAGCCGGTCCGCCAGCACCGCCAGATACAGCGCCAATCCCATTGAAACGACTGTGACGAGGCCCGAAAATATCGCCGTTGTAGCAAAGGCTGCCCGGTAATAGCGGTCGCTTAGCAAAAATTCAAAGTTACCAAAGCCGACGAATTGCGATTTTAGCCCGAACGGATCGGGAATGAACATCGACTGCCAGACGGCTTGCCCGGCCGGGTAAAAAAAGAACACAGCCGTAATGATGACCTGTGGTGCCAGCAGGCACAGAGGCAGCATCCAGCCTTTAAATGTTACGCGTTTTTCCATGGGGTATCTGCGGCGCAGCCCGAAAATCCGGGCTGCGCCAGCGTGCCTTAGCCGTTGGCCTGCTCAAAGCGACGCAACAGAACATTGCCCCGCTCAACAGCGCTGTCCATTGCTTCCTGGGCCGTCTTGTCACCGGACCAAACTGCTTCCAGTTCTTCGTCGATGATGCCGCGGATCTGGTCAAACGATCCCAGACGCAGACCTTTGGAATTGGCGGTCGGCGCCTTGCTTGTCATCTGCATGCCAGCAATGTCAGTGCCGGGGTTCTTTTCATAAAAACCTTCGGCTTTTGTCTGATCGGCAGCGGCATTGGTGATCGGCAGATAGCCGGTGTTCTGGTGCCACTTGGCTTGAATATCAGACGTTGAAAGGAACGCCAGGAACTGTCCGACGCCTTTGTATTCGTCCGCAGTTTTACCAGCCATCACCCAAAGCGATGACCCACCGATGATGGTGTTTTGTGGCGCACCGTCTACACCATCCCAATAGGGCAAGGTGCGGATTTCAAAGGCAAACTTGGCCTCTTTTTTCACACCTGCATAACCGGCAGAGGATTCGGTGAACAAAGCACATTCTCCAGCGCGGAAGTTTGCACCGCCCTCGTTGCGACGACCGGCGTAGATGAACTTGCCGTCACGCGCCCAGTCACCCATTTGCTGGATGTGTTTGACCTGAACGGGGCCGTTAAATGCCAGCTCTGTGTCCAGACCGCCAAAACCGTTTTCTTTGGTTGCGAACGGAACATCATGCCATGTGGACATGTTTTCCAGATGCACCCAGCTTTGCCATGCGGTTGTCAGCGGGCAGGTGCTTCCACCGGCCTTTAGGCCGTCCAGCGCCTTGCCTACGTTCTGCCATGTGGACAGGTCCATATCCGGGTCCAGTCCGGCGGCGGAAAACGCGTCGCGGTTCACATAAAGAACCGGTGTGGACGAGTTATAGGGCAGGGAGAGCATGTCGCCCTCAGGCGTGGTATAATAGCCTTTGACCGCGCCCATATAGGCATCGGCATCAAACGGCACACCGGCGTCGGCCATCACTTTGTACACCGGCACGACAGCACCCTTGGCGGCCATCATTGTGGCAGTGCCGACCTCAAATACCATCATGATATGGGGCTGTTCACCGGCACGGAATGCCGCGATGCCCGCATTCAGTGTTTCGGAATAATTACCCTTGTGGCTACCAACGACAACATAGTCGCTTTGGCTGGCGTTGAATTGGTCGATCTGCTCTGCAAGCAGATCACCCAGACGGCCGGTGAAGGCGTGCCACCATTGAATTTCGGTTTGCGCATAAGCGGTGCCTGTCAGCACCAGACTCGACGCGAGCGCGAGGCCCAAAGTTTTGATTTTCATGAGTTTCTCCCAGGTTTCCTTGTTAAAAATCTAATCGTTCTGTGTAAAAGAATTATGTCGTTTCCTTTTTCTCGTTACTCAATCCCACGACAGCCACGGATTGGCGATGATACGCCAGATTTTGACTTGTCATAATTCTGTTACATTGGGCGAAAACCGGTGGTATGTCCAGTTATCGCTAACATATTTTCGGTATTAGTTGACAGCGTCAGGAGCACGATCCAGTGGTGCAACACTTATTTTTTCTATCCCGGTTGATGGGGAAATCTTACGATCCCCGGATGTTTTTCAAGCAAATCGAGCGCCCGTGATTTTTCTGGTCCTCCAGCTGGCCGGCGCGGCCGCGTTGCTTTTGTGGTCGGTGCGCCTGATCCGCACCGGGGTCGAGCGTGCCTATTCGGTGCAACTGCGTCGCTGGATGCGTCACTCGGCCAAAAGCCTGCCAAGTGCGTCGGCCACCGGTGCGCTGGCAGCGCTGATGCTGCAAAGTTCAACAGCCGTTGCTGTTCTGACAACCAACTTTGCCGCTGCCGGAACACTGACGGCTGTTGTCGGGCTGGCAATCCTTTTGGGGGCTGATGTCGGCTCGGCTGTGGTGGCGCAAATCCTGCTGGTGCGGGCCTCGTGGCTGGCGCCTTTGCTATTGCTTGCCGGGGTCAGCCTGTTTCTGCGCGCGCAAAAGCGCACCATCCGTCAGACTGGCCGGATACTGATCGGGATTGCGCTGGTCTTTGTATCACTGGATATGATCGGCGCGGCAACAACGCCCCTGCGCGAAAGCGAGGGCGTTCTGGCGGTCATGCGTTACCTTTCTACAGACCCGGTTTTAGCGTTCCTGATCGGTGTGGCCTTTGCTTGGATCGTGCATTCCAGCGTTGCGGCGATCCTGTTGTTTGTGACGCTTGTTGTTCAGCAAATCCTGTCGGTTGATGCGGCTATTGCGCTGGTGCTTGGAGCAAATCTGGGCGGTGCGGTGATTGCATTTACACTGACGCTTGGTGCGCGACTGTCGGCACGCCGGATTGTGATTGGCAACCTGATCCTGCGCGGTGGTGGGGCGCTGATTGGGGTCAGTGCATTCGCCTGGCTTGAGCCCGATCTTGGCTGGTTAGGCGCGCTGCCGTTTCGTCAGGTGATTAACTTTCACCTGCTGTTCAATATCGTGGTTCTGCTGATTGGGTTTCCGCTGATCCACAGCGTGATCCGGCTGTTGGAATATATGCTGCCGGAAATTGCATCTGGGTCCACCCCCCCGGTTCGGACAAGCGCGCTTAATAAAAGCCTGTTAGCGCGACCCGATCTGGCAATCGTGTGCGCCGCCCGCGAGGTTTTGCACATGGGCGAGACGATAGAGGCCATGCTTGGCCCGGTGATGGGGCTGTTTGACACCTGGGACGCAGATTTGGTCGAAGCGATCCGCGCGCAGGAAGAAGACGTGAACCGGATGAATTTTGATACCAAGCTTTATCTGGCGCAATTGCACCGCTCGGGCCTGAACGAAGATACTGCGCGCAAAAGCATGGACCTGTCCAACATCTCGGTCAACTTTGAGGCAGCAGGTGATGCAATTTCCAAGAACATGCTGCGGATGGCGAGCCGGATGAACAAAGACGGGCTGTCATTTTCCGAGCGCGGCTTTGACGAGCTATGCGATTTCCATGACCGCGTGCTGGCCAATGTGCAGCTGGCGCTGAGCATTCTGATGAGCAGTGACGCCGAGGTTGCGCGCACCTTGGCCGAAGAAAAGGAACGCGTGCGCGAGGTAGAGCAGCAGCTTCAGGTTTCCCATCTTGGGCGGCTGCGCCAAGGCACAACTGAAAGCATAGAAACCAGCAATATCCATCAGGAAATGATCCGGGTTCTAAAGCAGGTGAACACCGCGTTCACCATGGTTGCCTATCCGATTTTGGAAGAAACCGGGGATCTGCTGTCCAGCCGGCTGACGGAAACTGACGGGTCCTAGCGCGCTTGCTATCAGGGCCGTTGAATTACGAAATCCGGCACGATCCCAGATTGTTTTATCGCCGCGCCAACATCCGAACTGGCCAGCGAGCCATAGCCTGCGACCAGTGCTGTGCACACCCCTGCGCCCCGCCCGCCAAGCACATCCGTGTGCAGCGTGTCGCCAACCATCAAAATGCGGTTCCGATCCGGATTGGCGCCCAACCCGGCAAGCGCAAGGTTGTAAATACTGGCAAAAGGCTTGCCAAAAAACTCGGGACTAATCCCGGTTTCATCGGCCAGACCATGTGCATAAAAACCCGGCTCGCGGGACAGGCCATCCTCGCGCGGGGCGACGATATCGGGGTTGCCCACCAACACTGGGCGCGGGTTTTGGCGGGTTGCCTCGATCAGTAATTCCTGACGCTCTTGGGTCCATTCGGCACTGCCGATCAGCAGGAAGCCTTGTGCGGCCTCGTAACTGGCTGGATCCTCGGTCAGGAAGTGGCACTCCAGATGGTCCAGTTCTTCCATCCCGAACCGCTGAGACGCCATGATGCCCCAGCGCATCGGCGCGCGTGTGGCCAGTTCGCTCAACAAGGCGTCACGGCTGGTCACAATATCCCCGGGCGCAAAGTCAAACCCCAACCGTCTGTAACGCTCCATCAGGATGCGTTTGGGGTAACCTGCCGCATTGGACACCACCATC
>JAHRVD010000055.1 GCA_019090845.1 Marinosulfonomonas sp. | reverse complement strand
CCGGGGACCTCGTTGGAACTGGATCGGTCGAACTTTGATTTGCAAGCTTTCCGGCTTCAATCTGATCTTGGCTGGTCGGCAGCCGTCGAAAAGGGAGAGTTTTTTACCCGCCAGACCGTCGCCAAGATCGACACTCACGACATCTGGTTCGAGGCTACGAATGTCACGCCGTCCGTAAATGTTAAAAACAACCTCGATCCCGCATCTCTGTTGCCAGATAAATTTGAAACGCTCCGTATCGATTCGACCGTTGCTTTTGATGCGCCGTGGGATCGCTTTGCGGTGGAAAGAAACCGCCCCCAGATCACAGCGCTGCACCTCAAAAGCCTGCAGGCAACATGGGGCGATCTTGATTTGCGTGCAGCGGGCAAGTTGAGCGTGAACGGCGCCGGGATTCCAACCGGTAAGATTACCGTCAAAGCCAAAAACTGGCGCGACATGCTTCGGATTGGAATTGATACGGGTGTCGTGCCTGCAAATATCTCTAAGACGTTGGAAAGCGCGCTGGAATTTTTAGCCGGTATGTCGGGGCATCCGGATACACTTGATGCGCCACTGACATTTAAAAATGGCAAGGTGTCCTTTGGACCGATCCCTCTTGGGAAAGCCCCACAGTTGATCATTCGGTGACGCCAGCCCCCTAGCGGCAATAGCTTTTGCCACCCCGCCGGGATGTGTCCAGATGAAAGTGATCCTGATGATACTTATCAGCATTTGGCCCCAGCACGGTCCGGAAAGGCCCACAGGCGGTCGCGTGTAAGACCCGCATGACCTTGCCAGTTGTCTTTTTGCGCCAATCGTGCAGCACGGTCAGCGATTGTCCGTTCTTCAGGTTGATCGCTGCAACATCAATCGCCCGGCCTTTGCCATGCTCCGAGATTTTCGCGCCCGGCTGACTGTTGCGCGTGCGGCAGCTATAGTGCGCAATCACACTCAGGCTGGCAACACCACCGCCAAGCCTGCGCACCGCGGGTTTCACACCATCTTTGATCCAGGAATTCAGCGCCTTGGCCGTTGAACATTCCATCGTTGCAGGTTGCGTCAGCCAAACACCGTCTACAGATGTAACCTGCACCGGTTGCGCCACGCCACACCCATAAAGCTTGCCCGGGATCGGCGACAATTTGTACCCCATGATTGAACGTGATCCGCAGATGCGCTTCTCATTACCGCGGGTCACCGGGCTGATCGGCCGAGTGGCTCCGGTAGAAACCGCTAACACAGGCTTTGTGCGCCCAATTCCCGAGGGTCTTGTCATCGGGCGGATTGAACTTCTGCCGGGTGCGAATTTTGCTTCGGTCACGGCGGTGTTGCCCGCGCGCGAGACCTTTAGCACCGGACCCGGTCTGGCGATCGGGCGCAGCGAGGTCTGCAGCCCGGGTGCATTGGAAAGAAAAACTGCGCGGTCGGGGCGGGTGTCACTTTGCGCAGCTGCGCCAATTGGCAAAGCAAGTGAAAAAGCCGTCGCAAGGGCCAGAGTCACAAATTCTCGCCCTCGTTTCATCATCGGGTTGAGCGTCCGAAATCCGGCTCGACGGTATCCTGCCCGGCCTCGATAATCCCGCTTCTAATCGCACGGGTGCGAGTGAAATAATCATGCAGATAGTCGCCATCACCCCGGCGGATCGCCCGTTGCAGGGCGAACAATTCCTCGGTGAAGCGGCCAAGAATTTCCAGCGTCGCCTCTTTGTTGTTCAGAAACACATCGCGCCACATTGTTGGATCAGAGGCAGCGATCCGAGTAAAGTCGCGAAACCCTGCAGCAGAATATTTGATGACTTCACTGTCTGTCACCCGGCGCAACTCGTCAGCGACACCAACCATCGTATAGGCGATCAGATGCGGCGCATGGCTGGTCACCGCAAGAACCAGATCGTGGTGGTCCGCATCCATAAATTCAACATGCGCGCCCATGCCTTCCCATAGGCTTTTCAGTTTGGCATCGGCGTCTGCATCGTCGCTTTGGATCAGCAGGCACCAGCGGTTTTCAAACAGTTCTGCGAACCCCGACCTGGGGCCAGAGTGTTCGGTGCCCGCCAGCGGGTGGCCGGGGACAAAATGCACGCCTGACGGAATATGGGGCTGCACCGCATCAATCACCGCCCGTTTCACCGAGCCGACGTCCGTCACCGTTGCTCCGGCTTTCAGATGCGGCGCAATTTCTGCCGCCACATCGGCCATCGCGCCAACCGGTATTGCCAGCACGACCAAATCCGCGTCCCGCACAGCCGCAGCCGCAGTCGCGACGATTTCGTCGCAAAACCCAATTTCCCTCGCGGTGGCGCGGCTTTGGGCCGTTCGAGAGGTGCCGACGATATGCTCGGCCAGCCCCGCGCGGCGCATGGCGTGGGCCATTGAGCCAGCAATAAGCCCCAGCCCGATCAGGGCCACACGGTTGTAAATCACGCTCATTTCCGGTCCTCTTTAAAGGCGGCAATCGTATGGGCCACCCGACGGCAGCTTGCCTCATCGCCAATCGTTATACGCAAGCAATTTGGCAGGCCATAGCCTGCAACCCGGCGCACAATAAGCCCGTTCTTTTTCAAGTAACCGTCGCAGGCTTCTGCTTCTGCACGGTCCGCAAATCGGGCCAGTATAAAGTTGGCACAAGAGGTATCGGACGGCACGCCAATTTTCATCAGGGCCGCTGCCAGCCATGCCCGCAACCGGGTGTTTTCTTTGCGTGAGAACGCCGCATGGTCTGCGTCCCTGATTGCCGCCTCGGCCACGTCCAACTGCGTCTGGGACAGATTGAAGGGCGCGCGGATACGATTAAGCACATTTATCACGTCGGCCGGACCATAGCCCCAGCCAATCCGCAGTCCCCCAAGACCGTGCAGTTTTGAAAACGTCCGCGTCATTACCACGTTGTCGCGCTGCTCAACCAAACCGGCACAGCCGTCAAAATTATCAACGTATTCGGCGTAAGCGCCGTCCAGAACCAGTAACGCCTGATCCGGCAGGCCCGCCGCCAACCGCGCCAGTTCATTGCCGCCAACCATCGTTCCGGTTGGGTTGGCGGGATTGGCGATAAACACCAGCCGGGTACGCTCATTGCACGCCTCGAGAATCCGCTCGACATCGACCACGCGTTCACGTTCGCTGACCTCTACCGGGGTAGCACCCGCCGCCAGCGCGCAGATGCGATACATCGCAAAGCCGTGTTCGGTATAGATGACCTCATCCCCCGCCCCGGCGTAAGCCTGACAGAGAAAGTTGATGATCTCATCCGAACCCGAACCGCAAATGATACGCTCGCCGTCAAGCCCGTGCACATCTGCAATCGCCGCGCGCAAGGCTGCGTGATCCGAGGACGGGTAGCGGTGCAATTGATGAACAGATTTGGCAAATGCCTCTTTGGCCAAATCGCCGGGACCAAACGGGTTTTCGTTGGAGGACAGTTTGATAACGTCATCCACGCCGGGCAGTTGCGACTGTCCGCCCTTGTACAATTCAATGTCCAGAATACCCGGCTGCGGTGTAAGTGTCATTTTCTGCCTGCCATCATTGAAGTTCCGGGCTTTTCTAGCGACCGATGCCCACCAACGCTAGCGTTAGAATTGGCGCGCCCATAGACTGATCTGTTGCTAACCTGACGCCTAAATCAGGCAAAACCACGTCAATTCGGTAAGTTTCCTGTTCTTTTGGCTTTATGGCAGCCAACAAAAAGGGCCACGCCGTATGACCGGCGCGACCCCAAACTCTTGATGTTGAGAACGCCTAGTTCTGGGCGTAATATTCGATGACCAGATTTGGTTCCATCACAACGGCGTAAGGCACATCGCCCAAACCGGGTGTGCGCACAAATGTCGCCTTGAGCTTGGAATGGTCTGCGTCGATGTAATCAGGCACATCGCGCTCTGGTAGTTGGGTTGCCTCAAGAACCAGCGCCATTTGCTTGGAACGGTCACGGACTTCGATTACATCGCCTTCTTTGACGCGGTAGGATGGGATGTTAACCTTTTTGCCGTTCACCAGAACATGGCCGTGGTTTACGAACTGACGTGCTGCAAAAACTGTTGGCACGAATTTAGCCCGGTAAACAACAGCGTCCAGACGACGCTCGAGCAGACCAACCAGGTTTTCACCGGTATCACCGCGCACACGCTCGGCTTCACCAAAGATGCGGCGGAATTGCTTTTCGGTCAGATCACCGTAGTAGCCCTTGAGCTTTTGCTTGGCGCGCAGCTGCAGACCAAAGTCAGACAGCTTGCCTTTACGGCGCTGACCATGCTGGCCGGGGCCATATTCACGACGATTAACCGGGGATTTCGGACGACCCCAGATGTTTTCACCCATCCGGCGGTCAATTTTATGCTTGGCAGACGTGCGTTTGGTCACGGCTG
>JAHRVD010000054.1 GCA_019090845.1 Marinosulfonomonas sp. | reverse complement strand
TTTTGTTCCAGCAGCGGGAAAGTGCGGTAGTGGCACGGGATGATCGTCTTGAAATCAAAGAATGTTTTGGCGGCATAACCTGCGCGCGCCATGTCCATCGTGAAATGCCCGCCCGCGCATAGGATGCCGATATCCGGGCTGTGCAGATCGTTGAACACTTTCATGTCGGCCATAACATCGGTGTCGCCGGTGAAATAGATCGTGTGGCCCTCGCCCTCGATCATAAAACCAGATTCCGTGCCCGCATAGATCGGCGCGCCATCACTGGGAACCGATGACGAATGCACCGCGTTCACCATCGTTACGTTGACATTGCCCAGCGCAACCGTTCCGCCCTTGTTAAAGCCGATAGTGCTGACGCTATGGCTGGCTTCCCACCAGCTCATCAGGTCGTAAATCCCGACCAGCGGGATGTTCAGCTCGCTCGCCAGCGCCAGCGCGTCGCCGGAATGGTCGCTGTGGCCGTGGCTGACCAGCAGGTGGGTGGCACCGGCGATTGCTTCGGCGCGCTTATCCTCGGGAAACATCGGGTTGCCAGTGATCCACGGATCAACGAGCAGCACCTGATCGCCTATCTCAATACGAAACCCGGAATGTCCCAACCAAATAATTTTCATCTTTGTCTCTCCTTGTTGCTGGCGGGCAGGGTAGCATTCCCTGCTGCGTTGTCACGCCCCCTGATCCCTGCCTATTGCGGGTTTGGTCCCACAACGCTAAACGAAGCCCGACAATTGCTGGAGCATCCCATGTCCATCGACATCAAGACTGCCGCCCATGTGGCCAAGCTGGCCCGGATCCGGGTCGAAGAAAAAGATTTGCCTGCATTGGCGAGTGAATTCAACACGATACTCGGTTTCATCGAGCAACTGAACGAGGTGGATGTAGACGGTGTTGAACCGATGGTGTCGGTCACGCCCATGCGTCTGAAACGGCGTGTGGACGAAGTAACGGACGGTAACCAACAAGCCAAGATCCTGTCAAATGCGCCGGATGCGCGCGAAGGGTTTTTTGCGGTTCCCAAGGTGGTGGAATAATGGGCGATCTGAACAAGCTGACAATCGGGGCGGCCCGCGACAAGCTGCGCGCGCGCGACATCACATCTGTTGAACTGACCCAAGCCTGTCTTGGCGCTATTGAAGGCGCCTCGGCGCTGAATGCGTTCGTCCATAATACATCGGAAATCGCGTTGGAGCGGGCCGGGGCTGCGGATCAGCGTTTGGCCAAAGACGATGCGCCTGGCATGTGCGGAATTCCGATTGGGATCAAAGACTTATTCTGCACTAAGGGCGTTGCTTCGCAAGCCGGTTCAGCGATTTTGAATGGTTTCAAGCCGGAATATGAATCGACTGTTACGCAGAACCTGATCGACGCGGGTTCGGTGATGTTGGGCAAGCTGAATATGGATGAGTTTGCGATGGGCTCATCCAACGAAACCTCGACCTATGGCAATGTCGTCAACCCGTGGCGGCGTGGCGATGATACGGCCGATCTGACGCCCGGTGGTTCTTCTGGTGGCTCGGCCAGCGCGGTGGCGGCGGATCTGTGTCTGGCCGCAACTGGCACCGATACTGGTGGCTCGATCCGTCAACCGGCGGCATTTACCGGCATCACCGGGATCAAGCCCACCTATGGGCGTTGTTCGCGCTGGGGCGTTGTGGCTTTTGCCAGTTCGCTGGATCAGGCGGGCCCGATGACCAAAGACGTGCGTGACGGTGCGATCATGCTGGGTGCGATGTGCGGCCATGACCCCAAAGACAGCACCAGTGCTGATATTGCCGTACCCGATTTTGAGGCTGCGTTAACTGGCGACATCAAAGGCAAGAAAATCGGCATCCCCAAAGAATACCACATGGAAGGTATCCCCGGCGAGATCGAGGATCTCTGGGCCGACGGTGTGGCGATGATGAAGGACGCAGGCGCCCAGATTGTCGACATCTCGCTGCCCCACACAAAATATGCACTGCCTGCTTATTATGTGATCGCCCCGGCAGAAGCCTCGTCAAACTTGGCGCGCTATGACGGTGTGCGTTATGGCCACCGCGCCAAACTGGCAGCAGGCGAAGGCATCACCGAAATGTATGAAAAAACCCGCGCCGAGGGCTTTGGCCACGAAGTGCAGCGCCGGGTGATGATCGGCACTTATGTTCTGTCTGCCGGATTTTATGACGCCTATTACAACCGTGCCCGGCGCGTGCGTGCGCTGATCAAGAAGGACTTTGAGGATGTGTTCGCGGCTGGTGTGGATGCAATCCTGACCCCGGCGACGCCGTCGGCTGCCTTTGGGTTGGGCGAAATGAACGACGCTGATCCGGTGCAGATGTATCTGAACGATGTGTTCACAGTAACGGTCAACCTTGCCGGGCTTCCGGCGGTTTCTGTTCCCGCCGGGCTTGATAAACAAGGCCTTCCGCTGGGATTACAGTTGATTGGCAGGCCCTGGGAAGAGGGCGATCTACTGAATGCTGCCTATCGGTTGGAACAAGCCGCAGGCTTTGTTTCCAAGCCGGCCAAATGGTGGTAGTCAAAGGCAAAATGGCAACTTTCAAGGCTTGATCAATGCGGTATCTGACGATTGTGATTTCTGTTCTGGCGCTTGCGTCCTGTGCGCCGCCGGTTCCTGACGACAGCACCGGGGTTGGGTTTGACGGCTATCAGGGCTATGCAGCGGACCGCGCCGCTCGCGATGCAGAGCTGGCAGGCACAATCGCGCCCGGTGCTGCGATTTCTGATGAGCAGGTAGTTACCGGCCCGGTTGAGTTGACAGAAAGTGCGATGACCATGCCCGATGCGACGTCCGACAGCACCGCGACGCCGCGCATCGCGACCAATCCGGATAATCCGACAATATCGGACGAGCAGGATTTCGCGTCTGTGTCGGGTCGCCGGTCGATTGAAAGTGATCGGGAACGAATTGCCGCGCAACGCGAAGCCTATAAGGTTATTCAACCCACGGCGTTGCCGACCCGCAGTGGCGGCTCTGGCGGGCCGTCAATTGTGGAATTTGCACTGGCGACCAGCAATCAGGTTGGGCAGTCGATTTATAAACGCTCAAGCTTTTCGTCGCGCAATCGGTTCGATCGCAATTGCGCCAAATATGCATCTTCTGATCTGGCGCAGGCGGCGTTCCTGAAATCCGGTGGGCCTAAACGTGATCGCAGCGGGCTGGACCCGGACGGGGATGGGTTTGCCTGTTACTGGAACCCGGTGCCGTTCCGGCAGGCCGTGCGCAACCAGTGAATTTCCAACGCCATCCCTCGCCCAACTTCGGCGAGCGGCGTGGTGGCGCGACCCCCGATCTGATCGTTATCCACTATACGGCGATGGCACATTCAGCGGCGCTGGAACGTCTGTGCGATGCGGGGTGCGAGGTTTCGGCGCATTATCTGATTGGGCCGGATGGCTCGGTTTTGTGTCTGGTTGCAGAAGAACACCGCGCCTGGCACGCCGGGGCAGGCGGGTGGGGGCGCGTCGTTGACATCAATTCCCGCTCGATCGGGATTGAATTGTCCAACGATGGGGTATCACCGTTTGCCGCGGCCCAGATGGATGCGCTAGAGGCGCTGCTGGCCCGGATCATGGCGCGTTGGTTGATCCCGCCCGAGCGGGTGATTGGGCATTCTGATATGGCGCCCTTGCGCAAGCAGGATCCGGGGGCTCGGTTTGACTGGCGGCGTCTGGCCTGTGCTGGTCTGTCGGTCTGGCCCCAACAGGGGCGACCAATCGCCCCGGATGCGGCGGTATTTTTTAGGAATGCAAAAAGGTTCGGTTATCACGTCGAGGATGCAGAAATGGCGTTGCAGGCCTTCCGGGCGCGGTTTCGTCCCGGTGCTAGCGGGGCACTGGACGCGGTTGATATGGGGGCGATTGCAGAGCTTGCGCAACGCTTCCCCGTTGACCTGGGGCCCAACAGCACCTAAGTCAGCCCTTGCGCGGATGGCTGGATGGCCGCGGGTGGCAACATCCGAGGAAAGTCCGGACTCCATGAGGAAATGGTGCCGGGTAACGCCCGGCGGGGGCAACCCCAGGGAAAGCGCCACAGAAAACAGACTACCGTCCTTTTGGGCGGAAAAGGTGAAACGGTGCGGTAAGAGCGCACCGCGGGACTGGCAACAGAACCGGCTCGGCAAGCCCCACCAGGAGCAATGCCAAATAGGGACCTTG
>JAHRVD010000053.1 GCA_019090845.1 Marinosulfonomonas sp. | reverse complement strand
GGCTGGCATCGCTGGACGAAGCATTGGGGCGCGAAGGCACGCCGGTGCGGCCATCCCCTTGGGAAGAGGTGCGCGACTTTTTCCATTACCGCGATAACTATGTTGACGCGGTGGACCGCGCCGCCGAAGATTTCGCCGCCCCCGAGGGATTGGCAATGGATCCGGGCCATGCGGCCAACCGGGTGCTGCAAAACCTTGGCGTCGAAACGGTTCTGGCCGACCAGAACAGCCTGCGCATCTTTGACGCCAGCCAAAACCAACTGAACCTGCCACGTTCTGCCGCTGGTGCCACCCACAGGTTTCAGATGCTGCATCAGGTGGCGTTGCTGACGCAGAATGACCTGCTGGAATCCACCCTTGATCTGGCACGATTTAAGACCGCCGAGGCGCGCGCAATAGCCAAGATCGGGCTGGCTAATTATTTCGCCGGCGCGGCGCTGATGCCCTATGGCCGGTTCTTGGAAGCCGCCGGGGAAACCCGCCATGATCTGGAACGTCTGGCCGACCATTTTGGCGCATCGGTGGAACAGGTTGCGCACCGCCTTTCAACGCTGCAACGCCCCGGTGCCAAGGGCATTCCGTTCTTTTTCGTGCGTGTCGATCAGGCCGGCACGATCACCAAACGCCATTCCGCAACCCGGCTGCAATTTGCCCGCTTTGGGGGCGCCTGCCCGCTTTGGAATGTGCATCAGGCGTTTGAAACACCGGGCCGCTTTCTGCGCCAACTGGCCGAAACCCCGGATGGCGTGCGCTATTTCTGCCTAGCGCGCGATGTGTCCAAAACCGGCGGGGCCTATAGCGCCCCGGTGCGCCGCTATGCGATCGGTCTGGGCTGCGAGCTGCGCCACGCCGACCAGCTTGTCTACGCCGATGATCTGGACGTCAGCCGCCCTCAAGCCTTCGAACCTATTGGTATTTCCTGCCGAATTTGCGAACGTAAAAACTGTCACCAGCGATCTGTGCCACCATTGGAACGCCGCCTCAGCGTGGATCATAATGCCCGCGATGTGCTGCCTTATGCGATAGAGTAAATAACACGGCTGGCAGTCTTTACGCTGAACAGGAACGCCTGTAGGCATCGGATTAACAGCAATTGGGGGGACCAATATGGAACTTAAGGGAAGCCGCATAATCGGGGCAGATCGCGCCACCGTCTGGGCGCGCCTGAACGACGCCCAAACGCTTAAGGCCTGCATCCCCGGCTGCGACAGCCTGAGCGGCAATCCTGACGATGGTTTCGAGGCCGTCGTCAAACAAAAAATCGGCCCGGTCCGCGCGACCTTTAAGGGCAAGGTGACCTTGTCAGATGTGATCGAGGGTGAAAGCTATAAAATCGCAGGTCAGGGGACCGGCGGTGTTGCGGGTTTTGCCAAGGGCGGCGCAGATGTCAGCCTGAGCGACACCCCTGAAGGCACAGAACTAACCTATGTGGTTGAGGCGAAAGTCGGCGGTAAAATCGCGCAATTGGGCAGCCGCCTGATCGACGGTTTCGCGCGCAAGATGGCTGACCAGTTTTTTGAGCGGTTCCAAACCGAGGTCGAGGGCCAAAGCGCCGGTTAACCCGCCGCTGACAGCATCCTCCAAATCTCATCTTTCAGAACCATCCGCTTTTTGCGCATTTCAGCTTCATGCAGGTCGTCAGTAGGTTCGACATTAGTTTCGGCGCGATGCACGTCGCGGTTCACCGCGTGATATTCATCCACCAGCCGCGCAAAATGCGCGTCGGTCTGTTTCAGATTACTGATTTCATTGACCTTATCTGGAAATTCTTCACTTAGCTCATGCGGTGTATGGCTCATTACCTGCTCCCTGTTTCAAGTTTCGCACTCAGACTATCAACACGCGCCTGTGCGGACTTTGATGCGGATCAACGTAAGTGTGAGATTTGCTGCACTTTGTCGGGTTACTATCCATCAGTCAGTCGCATTAATTGCCCTGCCGCCAGCACAACCGTCTATGAAGGGAACCTTTTGTCCGCTAACTTAGCGCTAATTTCCGCCATCAGGGAGTGGTGGCCTGATCGAAAAAAACGGGGAGCATTTTCGATGACATTCAAAATTACGTTCTGCGCCACGGCACTTGCCTGTTTTGGCAGCGCCGCTTTTGCCCATTGCGAAAAGGTTACTTTTTCAGACGTTGGCTGGACAGACATCACCGCCACCACCGCTGCGACGACTGTCGTTCTGGAGGCGCTTGGCTATGAGACAGACACCAAAACCCTGTCGGTCCCGGTCACCTATATCTCGCTGGCAGAGGGCGATGTGGATGTTTTCCTTGGCAACTGGATGCCGACGATGGAAGGCGACATTGCACCCTACCGAGAGGCAGGCACAGTCGACACAGTGCGCGACAATCTGAACGGCACCGCCTATACGCTGGCCACCAACGCGGCCGGGGCAGCACTTGGGATCACCACATTTGCGGATATCGCCGCCAATGCCGGCGCACTGGACGGTAAGATTTATGGTATCGAGGCGGGTAACGACGGCAACCGCATCGTGATGGATCTGATTGATGCAAACACCTTTGGTCTGGGTGTGATGGAGATGGTCGAAAGCTCGGAACAAGGCATGTTGGCGCAGGTTGACCGGATCAGCCGCAAGGACAAACCTGTGGTGTTTCTGGGCTGGGCGCCGCATCCGATGAACGCGGCTTATACGATCACCTATCTGACCGGTGGCGAGGAATGGTTTGGCGCTCAAGGCGATGTGTTCACCAACACCCGGGCGGGTTATGTTGCGGAATGCCCCAACATAGGCGCGTTTCTGGGCAACCTGACCTTCACGCTTGAGATGGAAAATCAGATCATGGGGGCGATCCTGAACGATGGCGAAGATCCGGTAAAAGCAGCGAAGGCGTGGTTGGCGGCTAACCCCGGCACGCTGGATGGCTGGCTGAACGGTGTCACCACCAAAGACGGTGGCGACGCAATGGCGGCGGCCAAATCGGCACTCGGTCTTTGATCCTGTGCCCCGTGCCCGGACCGGCGCGGGGTCTGATCAAACCAAGGGGGCGTTGATTTGGAGTGGCTGACAGACACTAAAATTCCGGTCGGCAAGACGGCGCGGGCGGCGTTTGAATGGCTGCGCGACAATGCAGACTGGTTTTTTGATGGCTTTGAGACCGGCCTGAGCTGGCTGATCGAACTTGTCCTGACGGTGTTGGAATTTCCACACCCGCTGATCGTAGTTGCGTTGTTCGTGGTGCTGACATGGGCGTTGCAGCGAAGCTGGAAGACCTGCCTGCTGATCACGCTTGGGTTTCTGTTCATCCTTAATCAGGGTTATTGGGAAGAAACGCTGGAAAGCCTGACGCTGGTGCTGTTTTCCTGTGTCACCTGCATGGCGATCGGCGTTCCGGTCGGGATTGCGGCCGCACACCGCCCACGGCTTTATGCCACCATGCGGCCGGTGCTGGACCTGATGCAAACCCTGCCGACCTTTGTCTACCTGATCCCGATGATCGTCTTTTTCGGGATCGGCATGGTGCCGGGTTTGGTGGCAACGGTGATATTCGTGCTGCCTGCGCCGATCCGGCTGACCTATCTGGGCATATCCACAACGCCAACCGAACTGCTGGAAGCCGCAGAGGCATTTGGCGCTACTCCACGCCAGACGCTGGTCAAGGTCGAGCTGCCTTATGCGACACCGCAGATCATGGCCGGGCTGAACCAGACGATCATGCTTTCGCTGTCGATGGTGGTGATCGCCGGGTTGGTGGGTGCCGACGGGCTGGGCGTGCCGGTGGTGCGCGCGCTTAGTCAGGTCAACGCGGCCCTTGGCTTTGAAAGCGGGCTGGTGATCGTCGTGGTGGCAATCATGCTGGACCGGATGCTGCGGGTGAAAGACAAATGAGTGCTGTTGAATTTGATGCGGTCTCGATCGTTTTTGGCGATCTGCCCGAAACCGCGCTGCCGCTGATGGATCAGGGGCACAGCCGGGCCGAAATTCAGGAGGCAACCGGCCAAATTCTGGGCGTTCACGACTGTTCGTTAAGCGTTGATAAGGGCGAAATTCTTGTGCTTATGGGCCTGTCGGGATCCGGCAAATCCACCCTTTTGCGCGCCGTCAACGGGCTGAACCCGGTGGCGCGCGGCGAGGTGCGCATTCTGGATGGCGGGCAGATGACCTCGGTCACGCGCGCAGACGCCGCGACCTTGCGTGGCCTGCGCCAACGTCAGGTGGCGATGGTGTTTCAGCAATTTGGCCTGCTACCTTGGCGAACCGTGGCCGAGAACGTCGGGCTTGGGCTGGAACTGAGCGGTATGGCCAGCGTCGACAGGCAGGCCAGGGTTGCAGAGCAATTGGAACTTGTCGGGCTGTCGGATTGGGCCGAACATAAGGTTGGTGAACTGTCGGGCGGCATGCAGCAACGGGTTGGGCTGGCGCGGGCGTTTGCAACAAAGGCACCGATCCTGCTGATGGATGAGCCGTTTTCGGCGCTGGACCCGCTGATCCGCACAAGGTTGCAGGACGAATTGCTGCAATTGCAGCAAAAGCTGCGCCGGACGATCATTTTCGTAAGCCATGATCTGGACGAGGCGTTCAAACTGGGCAACCGGATTGCGATTATGGAGGGCGGGCGGATTGTGCAATGCGGCACCCCGCGCGACATTTTCTCCAATCCCGCCAACGATTATGTTGCCGATTTCGTCGCCCATATGAACCCGCTTGGCGTGCTTTGCGCGCGCGACGTAATGGAGCCTGCGACCGGCACGCCAGTGGAAAATGTCGGCCCCGAGGATACCATTCAAAGCGTCATGGAAATTGTGCAGACAACCGGTAACCCTGTCGGGGTGGTGGCCGATGGTGTTTTGCTGGGTCAGGTCACGCGCGACACGGTTCTGGCGCGATTGCTGCACCCCCAGTCCGGCACGACATAGGGCGCGCAGACTTATGTCAGGGCCGCAAGCGCGCCGGGCAGGTATTGCCCAAATTTCTGAAAAATAGCGCGGGTTTACCCAGATATCAAAGCTTTACCGCATCCGGTGTCGTGGTCACGCTTTTGCGTTTCAGAACGGCCTCTCGCCAAGTCATGAAGCTGATCGAGGCCATGATCGTGCCACCGCCAATAATCACCCAGATATCGGCAGGTTCATCAAAGAATGCGATGCCAAACAGCACCGCCCAGATAAGTTGCAGGAAGGCGACCGGCTGCGTCACGGCCATTGGGGCCGACATGAAGGCCTTGGTCATGGTGTAATGGCCCAATGTGGCGATGCAGGCGGCAACGAACATCCAGCCCACCTGCGTCAGAGTCGGCGTCACCCAGACCGCGATTGCAAACGGCGTCAGACAGATCGTCACCCCCAGCGACAACATGCCGACAACCGCAAGCGGTTCAGCCCGCGCACTGACGGCTTTGGCGACCAGAAACGACACCGCAAACAGCATCGAAGTGGCGACCATTGCCAGATGGCCTGAACTTACCTCTCGGATGCCGGGGCGCAAGATTATCAGCGCCCCTATCAGGGCAACCGCAATGGCCGTGATCCGGCGCGCTGCCAGCTTTTCGCCCAGAAACAGCGCCGCCCCGATGGTGATGAACACCGGTGAAACATAGTTGATCGCCGTCACCTCAGCGATTGGTATTCGGGTCATTCCATAAAACCACAGGATCATGCCCAGCCCGTGGAACAATCCACGCACCGCGAACAGCCCCAGCGTCTTGGCATTGCGCGCGGCCCGCAGCATCGGTTTCATCATCGGGATCAGAAATACCAGCCCAAGCGAATAGCGCAAAAAGGCCGATTCAGCGGCCGGCAGATCGGTGCCGACATGTTTGATAACCGCAGTGACGCCGACAAACAAAATGCCCGTCAGCACCATCCATAATACCGCGGCAACCGGGCGACTGGCAGATTCATCCATGGCGCTAAGTGATCGTATTTACGCAGCGGCAACAAGCCCTGAAGACGCTAAAGTTGTGCCAATACCTCGTCTGACGCCTCAAAGTTGGTGGTGATGCGCTGCACATCGTCGTCGTCTTCAAGCGCGTCAATCAACTTCATCAGTTTTTGCATGCCCTCAAGGTCCATTTCGGTGGTGACATTGGGCTTCCAGATCAGCTTGGTTGACTGGCTTTCGCCCAACTGATCCTCCAGCGAATTGGCGACCGCGTTCAGGTCGGTGTCGGCGCAATAAATGATATGGCCGTCGGCCGAGCTTTCGGTATCTTCGGCACCGGCCTCAATTGCGGCCATCATGATGTCGTCGGCATCGCCCGCCTCAATCGGATAGCTTACCTCGCCCTTGCGATCAAACATGAACGACACCGAACCTGTCTCGCCCAGATTTCCGCCGTTCTTTGTGAAGGTCGAGCGCACAACAGATGCGGTGCGGTTGCGGTTGTCGGTCATCGCCTCGACGATCACTGCGACGCCGTTCGGGCCGTAGCCTTCGTAACGGATTTCGTCGTAGTTATCGCCATCCGCGGCCTGCGATTTCTTGATTGCGCGGTCGATCACGTCCTTGGGGACAGAGACCGATTTCGCCTCTTTCACCGCCATGCGCAGGCGCGGGTTTTTATCGGGGTCCGGCTCGCCCATTTTGGCCGCCACTGTGATTTCCTTGGCCAATTTGGAAAACAGCTTGGAGCGCACGGCATCCTGACGCCCCTTGCGGTGCTGAATATTTGCCCATTTGGAATGACCTGCCATGTTGCGGCTCCTGATAAAATTCCCACGCCGGATGTCTATATGTCAGCCCTGCCCCGTCCTGCAAGCCCGTGGCCATTGCAATCCGGCTCTGGTTCCGTTTCTTTGGGCCCAAGATTAATACCAACCTGCGAGACCACCATGACCAGTGACCAGATTATCCTGTTTTGCCTGTTCGGGGCGGTCTTTGGCCTGCTGCTATGGGGGCGGTTTCGATACGATCTGGTGGCCTTTAGTGCGCTGATGGCCGGGGTCGTGCTGGGCGTGGTGCCAACGGCGGATGCGTTTGCCGGTTTTGGTCACCCGGCAACGCTGGTCGTGGCGCTGGTGCTGGTGGTTTCGGCAGGGCTGGTGCGATCGGGTGCGGTGTTCCTGATAACCCGCACGATGGTGGACAGCGCGCGCTCGCTTGGCAGTCACATCGCGCTGATGGGGGCGATCGGCGGCGTATTGTCGGCCTTTATGAATAACGTCGCAGCCCTTGCCCTGTTGATGCCCGTCGACATACAGACCGCGCGCAAGGCGGGTCGCACACCGGGCCTGTCGCTGATGCCGCTGTCTTTTGCAACGATCCTTGGGGGCATGGTGACCCTGATCGGCACGCCGCCAAACATCATCATCGCGACAATCCGCGAGGATGCATTGGGCGAGCCGTTCAAAATGTTTGATTTCGCGCCCGTGGGCGGGGTGACGGCAATTGCCGGGCTGCTTTTTGTAGCCTTTATCGGCTGGCGTCTGATCCCGGATCAGGACGACAGTGCCGCCGGCAACGCTATGGAAGAAATCGGCGAATATATTGCCGAACTAACGGTTCCCGAGGCCTCAAAGCAGATCGGCAAGCGAATTGGTCAACTGTATGAGGTTGCCGAAAAAAATGATGTCGCGATTCTTGGGCTGATCCGCGAGGGCAAGCGGCGCTATGGCATGCAGAAGAATACAAAGCTGCGCGGTGGTGATATTCTGGTGCTTGAGGCAGCGCCGGAAGCGCTGGATGAGTTCCGTTCGGCGCTGGGGCTCGATTTCGCCGAGAAGGAGCGCGAAGAAAGGCTGCACGCCGAGGGCGACGGGCTTGATATTGTCGAGGTTGTGGTGCCCGATGGCGCCCGCATCGACGGAAAAACCGCCCTGTCGATCGGCCTGTCGTGGCGTCATTCTACCGTGTTGATGGGGATTTCACGCCAAGGCAAGAGGATCACCAAACAGGTGCGCAAGACCGAAATCCGCTCGGGCGACATCCTGCTTTTGCTCATTCCCAAGGAACAGACAGGTGATGTGATTGAATGGATTGGCTGCCTGCCGTTGGCCGACCGCGGGCTGGCCGTTACCCAAGACAGCAAGGTCTGGCTGGCCATCGGGATTTTTGCGGCCGCCGTGCTGGGGGCAAGCGTTGGATTGCTTTATCTGCCGGTGGCGCTGGGGCTTTGCGTGATTGCCTATGCATTGCTGAAAATCGTGCCGCTGTCCGAAATTTACACCCATATTGAATGGCCGGTTGTCGTGCTGCTGGGCTCGATGATCCCGTTGGGGGCGGCGCTGCAAACCTCGGGCGGAACCGAGCTGATCGCCGGCACGCTGGTGGGCCTGACCCAAGGCCTGCCCGCATGGGCAATTTTGACGGTGCTGATGGTGGTGACGATGACCCTTTCGGATGTGCTAAACAACACCGCCACAACGATTGTGGCAGCACCCGTTGGCATTCAGATGGCGCAATCACTGGGTGTCTCAGAGGACCCGTTTTTGATGGCCGTCGCGGTGGCCGCGTCCTGTGCGTTTCTGACGCCGATTGGCCATAAGAACAACACGCTGATCCTTGGTCCGGGGGGCTATAGTTTCGGCGATTACTGGCGCATGGGCCTGCCGCTGGAAATACTGGTGGTTGTGGTGTCAATCCCGGCAATTCTGGTGTTCTGGCCGATGTAAAAAATCCGCGTTCGGCTGGGTTTCAGCGTCCGCCCACTTTCACATCTGATCAGTCCTGACCTGCCGATAACAGCACCGGGTGGCCATGTGGGGTCGCGATATATGCCCGTTCCCAGATGTCACGACGCGCGCCCAAATCCGGGGCCGACACAATCGCACCGCCATCAAGCAACCCTTCAAGGGCTGCCAGCGCCGCAACGTAGTAGTTAATTTCAGTATCGTCAGCGCCCTCGCTTTGATGCGCGCGCAATTGCGCGCCAAGCGCGGCTGCCCAATCGCTCGCGCCGATCTGCCCAGATGTTATCAGCGTGTCGGCAAGCGCCAATACCTGCGCATGCCAAGCCTCGCCAAATTCCGGCGCGTCCGGTGCAAGCCGGTCCTCAGGACCAAAGCGGCGATCCGGCTCAGGCGCTGACAAGGTAGCTTTCCCACAAATCAAGGGCCACCGTATCGCGGGGGGCGGCGTCGGCCCCCCAAAGTTCGCGCGCTGTGAACACCACCGTATAAAGATGCTGGGGCGTTTCCACCCCTTGGGCGCTGTCATCGGGCAGAGGATGGGCGCCGCGGTGGGCCAGAATCTCCCCGACCCGGCCGCGTGCATAGGCTGGTAATCGCGTGTGGGTACCCACGCTGTGGCTGTGAGTTTTGACCCGGCCACCGACATCAAAACCCGGATCTGTACTCGCCGGAACTTCAAAGGATTTAACCGAAGCCCGGTTGCCCGAGATCACATCTGCCACAGTGGCCAGTTTGGCCGGATCGCTGTGCTGCGCGGTGTGGC
>JAHRVD010000052.1 GCA_019090845.1 Marinosulfonomonas sp. | reverse complement strand
GCTGACCGGCGTACCGAACTGGCCGATGTCATGGAACAGGCGGTGCAGTTTTTCCGCCTTCAGCTAAAGACTGCCGCCGCCGCAGCTGCCCGCGATTATCTGGACCGGCGCGGCCTGTCAGAGGCTACTCAGGACCGTTTTGATATCGGTTTTGCACCCGATAACCGGCAAGCGCTCTGGTCGCATCTGACCGGCAAGGGCGTGGCACCGGATCTGATAATTGACGCCGGGCTGGCCGCACGGCCCGACGATGGCGGCGCGCCCTATGACCGGTTCCGCGGGCGCATCATCTTTCCGATCCGCAATCCGCGCGGGCGCTGCATTGCGCTTGGCGGGCGGGCGATGGCGGCGGACGCGCGGGCGAAATATCTGAACTCTCCCGAGACTGAATTATTCGACAAGGGGCGCAGCCTGTACAACAACGGCCCTGCACGCGCGGCGGCGGGCAAGGGCCAGCCGTTGGTCGTGGCCGAGGGCTATATGGACGTGATCGCGCTGGTTCAGGCGGGCTTTGGTGCCTGCGTCGCACCACTTGGCACCGCGATAACCGAGGACCAGTTGCGTCTGATGTGGCGCATTCACCCCGAGCCGGTGATCGCACTGGATGGCGATACTGCCGGATTGCGCGCGGCAATGCGGCTGATTGATATTGCGCTGCCGCTGCTGGAGGCAGGCCAAAGCTTGCGCTTTGCGATCATGCCCGAGGGGCAGGACCCGGACGACATCGTGCGCGCGGGCGGCGCCGGGGCGATGCAAAAACTGCTGGACGGGGCGGTGCCGATGGTTGCCCTGCTGTGGCGGCGCGAAACCGAGGGCAAGAATTTCGACAGCCCCGAACGCAAGGCCGCACTGGACAAAACTCTGCGCGAAGCACTGCGCAAAATCGCCGATACATCCATTCGTGGCCATTATGGCGACGAGGTGAACCGCCTGCGGCGCGACCTGTTTCGTGGTAAGCCTGCGGTCCGGGCCGCTGGCAGGGTCTGGCGTCCGGGCGGGCGAAACGCGCCGCTGCCGCCGATGCCGGTGACCAAAGACAGCTATCTGGTTTCTGCTGCCGGGCAGATGGCCGAAGACCGGATGCGCGAATCCGTGATTCTGGCGACATTGATCGCGAACCCCGCCATCCTGCCGGATTTTGAAAGCTCGCTGGAGGTGATGCATCCTTCGACGCCGGATTTGCAGGCGTTACATGGGGCGTTGCTGCGCCACCTGAATGCGGACCCGGAAACATTGCGCGCCAAAATCGAGGAAATCGTCGGCGTGCAGGCTCTTGAAAAGCTGTTCACCACCAGCCATGTGCAAATTGCTCCCGGCGTGCGGAATTCTGGCGACAGCGAAGTCGCAGCACTTTGTGTGGCGCAGGAACTGGCCAAACTGGAAACCCGACGCGGAGCAGAGCGTGAAATCGCTGATGCAGAGCAGGATATGGGCGATCTGGCCGACGAAGGCATTACATGGCGGCTGCAACAGGCTGCCGAGGCACGAAACAAGGCTGAACGCAGTCAGACCGAGGACAAAACAGAATATGAAACCGGCGACAATGGTGCCCGGATCAAACGTGATGAACGCTCGGCGTTTGAGCAGTTATTAGATCGGATCGAGTATGGAAAAACCGGCGATAAGGGCGGAAACTCGGCCCAATAGCAACATTGCTGAACGAACCCTTAAAGAAAACAGCGTAAACGGGTGTGCGAATCAGTGATTCGCAGATATTGATTCGTTTGATGATTCGCGAATCACCTCGCCCCGCAAAGGAAAGTGTCGCATGGCCGCCAAAGATACCGCCGACCGAAAGCCCAACAGTCAGGACGAGGAAAACTCGCTCGACATGAGTCAGGCTGCCGTCAAAAAGATGATCGCCGAGGCGCGCGAGCGGGGCTACATTACATACGACCAGCTAAATACGGTTCTACCGCCCGAACAGGTTTCGTCCGAACAAATCGAAGATGTGATGTCGATGCTCAGCGAGATGGGCATCAACATAATTGAAGATGAAGAAGCCGAAGACGACGACACCAAAGGATCAACTGAGGTGGTGACTGCTGCGTCGTCTCGTGAAGTTGCGGTATCAGGATCAGAAACCGAAAAGCTCGACCGCACAGATGACCCGGTTCGGATGTATCTGCGCGAAATGGGCTCGGTTGAGCTGCTTAGCCGCGAGGGTGAGATTGCGATCGCCAAACGGATTGAGGCGGGTCGCAAAACGATGATTGCCGGGCTATGTGAAAGCCCGCTGACATTTCAGGCGATTACGATCTGGCGCGACGAATTGCTAAGCGAAGATATTTTGCTGCGCGATGTGATTGATCTGGAAACCACATTTGGCAGCGGTCTGGAAGGCGAAGGCGAAGAAAACGTGGTTCAGCCGGTGCAACCGGTTCAGCCAGTTCAGGTCCAGCCTACACCGGTCGTTGAAAAGCCCGAGGAAAAGCCGGAATTGGACGCCGACGGCAACCCGATCGTGCTGGAAGAAGACGACGACGACGAGGACGAACAGGCAAACCTGTCGCTGGCGGCAATGGAAGCGGTGTTAAAGCCGCGGGTTCTTGCAACTCTTTCGCTGATCGCGCGTGATTATACCAAACTTGCCGAGATGCAGGATTTGCGGATGTCGGCAACTCTGAATGAGGACGGAACATTCTCGGACAAAGCCGAGAAGAAATATCAAAAGTTGCGGTCAGAAATTGTTGAGCTGGTGAACGAGCTTCACCTGCATAACAACCGGATTGATGCGCTGATTGACCAGCTTTACGGAATTAACCGTCGGATCATGTCGATCGACAGCAAAATGGTGAAACTGGCCGATCAGGCGCGGATCAACCGGCGAGAGTTTATCGACTCCTATCGCGGTTACGAACTGGATCCGACATGGCTGGACAAGATGGGCGAAAAGACCGGTCGCGCGTGGCAGGCCTTTATTGAACGCTTTACCCCAAAAATCGAAGAACTGCGCGCCGAGATGGCGCAGGTGGGTCAGTATGTTGGCGTTGATGTCAGCGAATTCCGCCGGATTGTTCAGCAGGTTCAGAAGGGCGAAAAAGAAGCCCGTCAGGCGAAAAAGGAAATGGTCGAAGCGAACCTGCGTCTGGTAATTTCGATTGCCAAGAAATACACCAACCGCGGCTTGCAATTCCTTGATCTTATTCAGGAAGGTAATATTGGCCTGATGAAGGCGGTGGATAAGTTTGAATATCGCCGCGGGTATAAATTTTCGACCTACGCCACCTGGTGGATCCGTCAGGCGATTACCCGCTCGATTGCCGATCAGGCCCGCACGATCCGTATTCCGGTTCATATGATCGAAACGATCAACAAGCTGGTGCGCACGGGGCGGCAAATGCTGCATGAAATTGGTCGCGAACCGACGCCTGAAGAGCTGTCCAAAAAGCTGCAGATGCCGCTGGAAAAAGTTCGCAAGGTGATGAAGATCGCCAAGGAACCGATTTCGCTGGAAACACCAATTGGCGACGAGGAAGACAGCCAGCTTGGCGATTTCATCGAAGATAAGAACGCGGTTTTGCCATTGGACAGCGCCATTCAGGAAAACCTGAAGGAAACCACAACGCGGGTTCTAGCGTCTTTGACGCCACGCGAAGAGCGGGTTTTGCGGATGCGGTTTGGCATCGGTATGAACACCGATCACACTCTGGAAGAGGTCGGGCAGCAATTCAGCGTGACGCGGGAACGTATTCGCCAGATTGAAGCGAAAGCTCTGCGCAAGCTGAAGCATCCAAGCCGGTCGCGGAAATTAAGGTCGTTTCTGGATCAATGATCTGATTGCTGCGGCAACGGC
>JAHRVD010000051.1 GCA_019090845.1 Marinosulfonomonas sp. | reverse complement strand
GCAGCAAACGGCGCCGCCTGGACGCTAAAACTCGGCGCGGCACAGTGAAATCCCTGCGCGGCAAGGTTAAGGGCGACGACTAGCGCACGATTGGGCCGCGCCCTTCAGGCTGCTTTGCGAGACCGATTGCCGCGACGTGGACGACGCGCGCCCTGCCCAGGTCTTTTCTGGCCACCAGATTTTCCACGTCCCTTTTTGGGTGGAATTTCTTCTCTGGACCAAGGCACACCACCGGCGACGGGGATGTCAGCCTTCATCAGTTTTTCAATGCCGCGCAGATCCGACATTTCTTCGGCTGAGCAAAAAGCAATCGCCGTGCCCTCGGCCTCGGCGCGGGCTGTGCGCCCGATCCGGTGGACATAGTTTTCCGACACATTGGGCAGATCGTAATTGTAGACATAGCCCACACCCGGAATATCAATCCCACGCGCTGCAACATCCGTAGCAACCAGAACGCGGATACTCCCTTCGCGGAAGGCTTTGATTGCACGGTCACGCTGATTTTGGCTTTTGTTGCCGTGGATAGAATCCGCATTAAACCCTCTGGCAACCAGATTCTTTTTCATTTTCTCAGCACCGTGTTTGGTGCGCGAAAATACCAGCGCCAGTTCATCGCGATGAAGGTCCAGAAGATTGGTCAGCAGTGCAAATTTATCTGACTGCGCCACGAAATGGACCGATTGGCTAACCTTGTCAGCTACTTTGCCTGAACGCGAAACTTCGACCCGGATCGGATCGGTCAGGTAGGCGTTGGAAAGCTCGGCCATCTGTTTTGGCATGGTGGCCGAAAACAGCATCGTCTGACGATCCGCAGAAAGCAGTGGTGCAATCCGGCGAAGGGCGTGGATAAACCCCATATCGAGCATCTGGTCTGCCTCATCCAGCACCAGAAAATGTGTGTCGCCAAGCGAAACCGCGCGCCGATCAAGCAAGTCGATCAGCCGCCCCGGTGTGGCAACCAACAAATCAAGGCCGCGTTCAAGCCGTTTGATTTGTGGGTTGATGGAAACCCCACCGACGACCAGCCCGACCTTCAGGTGAGTACCTTTGGTGTAGGCGTGCAGATTGTCGGTGATCTGTTTGGCCAACTCGCGAGTTGGCGCCAAGATCAGGCTGCGTGTGGTCTTGGGCGCGGGTTTGGTGCCCTGCGACATCAGAATGTGGATCAGAGGCAACCCGAAGGCGGCTGTTTTTCCGGTGCCGGTTTGGGCAAGGCCCATCACGTCACGACCGTTCATCGCATGTGGCATGGCCTGCGTCTGAATTGGCGTCGGCTTGGTAATACCTTGTTCGGCAAGAATGGTCACAAGGCGGGGCGAAAGCCCCAGCATTTCAAAATCCATTCGGATTTTTCCTTTCAGCGGAAAATTTCCGCATAACTAGTTCGACAGCACTGCCCAATTGAGCAAGCTGCATTCGAGGGTTTCGCAAAAATGCCGGAAATGGACCGAATTGCCCGCTGACCGCATTTGCGACAGCCCCTGCGTGATGTGGGAAACTGAATGTATCCGTCGACCTGCGGTCACCTTGAAAGATCAAGGTCCGGTCTGCTCACGCGGCAGAAGGTCGATCAGATGACGCTCATCTGTGCCTGAAAGAGCCAATAGTCAAGTGAATTCGCAAGTGTTGTGATTTCTCGGGCATTAAGCCGCGCTTTTGTTTCTGGCAAATTGCGCTTTTCAGACGACGACTTCTTGGGTTTCTTGCGCACCGACAGCGAATACCCGTTTATAGCGCTTGATCTGATCCGCCGGACCCATTGCCTTATTGGGGTTATCAGAAAGCTTGACCGTCGGGCGACCATTTACGCTGATCGCTTTGCAGACCAACGAGAATGGCGCCAGTGCATCATTTTCAGTCAGCCCGCGGAAATCATTGGTCAGCAAAGTGCCCCAACCAAAAGAAATATTCGCCTTGCCGACGAACTGTTTTTGTAGTTCCACAATTTTATCTACATCCAACCCATCCGAAAAAATTATCAGCTTTTTTGTCGGATCCTCGCCACGGGATTTCCACCAGTCTATCGCGACATTGGCCCCTGTCGCAGGGTCGCCGCTATCAATACGAATTCCGGTCCAGCCCGCCAGCCAGTCCGGCGCGTTTTCCAAAAACCCTTTTGTGCCATAGGTATCAGGCAACATAATCCTAAGGTTACCGTCATGTTCTTCGTGCCAATCGGCAAGCACCTGATAGGGCGCCTCGCCCAGTTCATCATCCGTATCGGCCAATGCCGAATACACCATCGGCAGTTCATGCGCATTTGTGCCGATGGCCTCGATATCCTGACGCATAGCGATCAGGCAATTTGAAGTGCCGACGAACTTTTTACCCAAGCCTTCCATCATCGCCTGAACACACCAGTTCTGCCACAAAAATGAATGGCGTCGACGGGTGCCAAAATCGGCGATGCGCAGATCGTCCACACCGCGCAGGGTCTCGACTTTTTCCCACAGCTTGGTCATGGCGCGCGCATAAAGCACCTGCAATTCAAACCGTCCCATTTTGCCCAAAACGGCCCGGCCACGCAGTTCCATCAGCACTGCAAGAGCGGGGATTTCCCACATCATCACCTCGGGCCAACTGCCCTCGAAGGTCAATTCATACTGGCCATCGCGTTTTTCCAGATGATAGGGCGGCAGGCGCAGGTTTTCGAACCATTCCATGAAATCCGGGCTGAACATCTGGCGCCGGCCATAGAATGTATTGCCGCGCAACCAAGTGCTTTCACCGCGTGACAGCGACAGGGTGCGCACATGGTCAAGCTGCTCACGCAATTCACCCTCGTCAATCAATTCTGCAATTCGGATCGTTTTGGACCGGTTGATAAGCGAAAAGGTAACCTGTGCATCCGGCTTATTGCGAAACACAGACTGACACATCAGAAGTTTGTAAAAATCTGTATCAATCAGCGAACGGACGATCGGGTCGATCTTCCATTTGTGGTTGTGGACGCGGGCGGCAATATCAACCAATTTAGCTCTCCAGTTTCACGCCGGCAGTTTGCATTCCCGCACGCGCGGCGGCAAGTGATCCGTCAAGGTCGATAGCACGACACAGCCGCTCAATCACATGGACCTGATAGCCAAGCCCCGCGGCATCCACAGCTGTGAAATTGACACAAAAATCGGTGGCCAGCCCGACCATCGTCAACGTGTCAACGCCCAGATTTTTCAGATACCCATCAAGCCCGGTCGCCGTTTCATGGTCATTTTCAAAAAACCCCGAATAACTGTCAATTTCAGTGCGCATTCCTTTGCGAATTATCATGCTTGCCGGGTCGGTGCGCAAATCGTCGTGAAACCGGGCGCCGGGGCTTCCCTGCACACAATGGACGGGCCACATTATCTGCTGCCCATAAGGCATATCAAT
>JAHRVD010000050.1 GCA_019090845.1 Marinosulfonomonas sp. | reverse complement strand
CTCTTTGGCGACCTGCATATCGTAAAGATTGGCAAGCTGTTCAACGCTTGCACTGAACGCCGGATGGGTTGTGACATCCTGCAACTGCTGACCATTGATCCAAACATCCCTTGGCGTGGCTTTCAGGTGGTCAATAAATTGTTGTCCGTTGCGAACACTCATATCAGTTCCTCTGTTTGTTTTTCGCTATTGATAGGCGCGGCCCCATAAATGGTGCCGCAATTTCTGTGTTTTCACTTCGATGTCTGTTGTTTTACACGCAACCTGCGTTCCAACCCCCACCCCAATGGCGGGCGCGGTGCCTGTTATGCCGGTGTCGCGGTCATAACCCCCATGCCGGTCAGCCACTCGCCGATTTCCTCGTAAAACAGCACGTCTGAATTGTAACCTGGCCCCATCGCAGCAAGTGCTGCCACCCAGGCGCGCACTTCGTGGCCACCCCGACCGCCGGTCGCTGTCAATTCGTCGTCGCTGGTCTCGTCCAGCACCGAAAGATTTCCCGAGGTGAACGCATCCAACAGCATCTGGTCCCATTCAGGATCCAGCGGCAGCAATTTGGATGTGCCATCCACCAGTTTTGCGCCTTCGCCCAAAACCGCATTCTGGCGTGCCATCCGGGCCTCATGACCCAGACTTCCACCTTCGATCAGGCGCTGACGCACCGCCGGATTGGCCGTTGCCAGTGCCGGAATAGGCGGATCATGCGAAAGCCCGCCAGATCCCAGTATCAACACCCGTTCCGGGCAAGACGCAGCCCAACGAACGACTGCTGCACCAATTGCGCGCACCCGATCAAAACTTGGACGCGGCGGTGTGGCGCAGTTAATAAAAATCGGGATCATCCGTGCCAACGAGCGTTCGCCCGACAGCAACTCGACCGGCTGTGTAGCCCCGTGATCGACCTCCATTCGATAGGAAACGGCCGTGTCAACACCGTCCTTCAGGACGTGTTCCGCGCAATCCATCGCCAATTCGGCCGGGATATCCAGCTTACCGGCAACGGTTCCGAAATCACCGACCGAAGACCCTTCAATCCCGACGCAAAAAGACGGCAGCAACCGGTAAAAAAAACCGTTCACATGATCGGGATGAAAGATGACCGTCAGGTCGGGTTCCAGATCGGCCGCGAAATCCTGTGCCTTTTTCAGAGCCGCGTTAAAGCGTTTTTCGGTGCCGGGCTTTGCGCGATTCCTGTCCATCAAAGGACTGTGCGACATGCAAACTGAGCCAACTATCATATCAATCTCTCCCCATATAACCTACCCAAAGCAATGCGCTTTAATCGCAAAACCACCGTGCAGGAATTAAATTTGCTCGCCAAGTTCGCGCACCAAATTCGTCAATTACAACGGGCGCTCGTCCTGTTTCACAGCGTAAAGATTAAATTTCGCTTGCGGCAAGGCAATGTTCATTGCCATTATGTTCGGTGCGTGAACATGGGATTTTGACAAAATGGATGGTTTGAGCGGACGATACAAAGACGTACGTGCCTTGGCGCGCGGTATCGACATCATGGAGGCACTTGCCGATTTGGGCTGGGTCAAACCGGGCACCCTGTCGACCTATGTTGGCTTGGACCGGGCCTCGGTCTACCGGTTGGTCAGCACGCTTTCCAACAAAGGCTATATCATGCGTCGTCAGGAAGACGGCGCGGTTGCCCTGACCTCCAAAGCCACGCGCCTTGCCGACGGGGTGCGTGATGACGAAATGGTGTCGCAACGAATTGCTCCCTACATACGCGAATTGACCCAAGAGGTGCTTTGGCCAAGCGATTTTGCAAACCTGTCCAGCGGACGCGTTACAATTCAGGTTTCAACCCATAGTCACAGTCCGATGTCGATCCACCGCGGACTGGTTGGCTGGCAACCGCCGCTTTTACACTCGGCTCTTGGTCGGGCTTTTCTGAGCGCCCTGCCCCCCGCGGCCCTTGAAACCACGTTATCAGCCGTGCAGCGACTGGATGGACCCGACGCCGGGGACATCCGAAACCGTCGGGCGGTAGACCGTATTCTGAACGACGTGTTGGAAGCGGGCTATGCGTCCTCGGTCGGGCTGACCGAAGATAACATCAGTGCAATTGCCCTGCCCGTCAGGATTGGCGCGCGTGTTGTTGGCGCTTTGAATATTGCTTTTTTTCGCTCTGCAATGACGCCGGAAACTGCTGCCGAGCGTCACCTTGCTGACCTGCAACGCTGCGTGGAGCGGATTGAGACAGAGTTTTCTGAAGGGTTCAAATCATAATCCATCGGTAACCAAAACGATACACGGCCGGATAAGCATGTTCACATTACGAACAAAGCGTGATTAATATTTGCGGGCAACGTATCAGCCAGAAACTATAGCCGGATTGATCCGGGGCCAGGGCTTGGGTTTGCGTCGTTTTACGACCCTAGGCACAGGCCGGCATTCGGATCGAAATGGGTCACACGGGAGGAGCGACCAATGAGTCAGCCATTTTCTTTTTCAAAACTAACACGGACAGCCATAACGGCTGCTGTAATTACTGCCAGCACGGCCTTTAGCGCCGTCGCACAAGACACCGTCACCATCAGATTTGCGTCTTTTGTCGGGCCAACTTCATTTTTGAACACAAAGCTTTTTGGCGCATGGTTCGAGATGCTGGAAAAGGAAAGCGGCGGCAAACTGAAAGTCGAATTTCTGACCGGTGGGTCCGCAGCCAAGCCAACCGAAGTTTTTGAATCAATCAACGCTGGCATAATTGACGCCGGCTGGAGCAGCACGGCCTACAACCCGGGGCGCTTTGATGCCGCCGGTGTTGTTGAACTGCCGCTTTTGGCGACCGGGTCTGCCGAAGCATCCGGCGCGATGGCCAGCTTGTTCGATCAGGGCCTGATCGGCGGAATGGAAAACGTGAAAGTGATTGGCATGGTAACAGCTGACATTGCCCGTCTGCACCATTCCAAAGACATCGACGGTCTTGATGATTTCAAAGGCGCCAAAGTTCGGGCGGCCGGACAGGTTCTGTCGGCGATGATCGCAAAGATCGGTGGCGTTCCGGTTGGCATTCCGCCCACTGCAATGGCAGAATCCCTGGCCAAAAACGTCGTCGACGCCAGCGCCAACGACTGGTTCGCACTGGATGGCTTTAACCTGATTGATGTTACCAAAACTCATGTGGATATTTCACTGGGAACGGCGGCAATCTATCTGGCGATGAACAAGCAGAGCTATGACAATCTTCCCGATGACGTCAAAGCCGTTATTGATGCTCATCCACCCAGTGAGTTCGCAGAATTCTGGGGCATCACGCTTGAAAACGAAAGCAACCGGGTCAAGGGCATCGTCGCTGGCCTGAGCGATCACAAGATTATCGTCCCGACCGAGGATCAGCTTGCCAGCTGGCAGGTCGCCGCGGATGAGCTGATTGCTGATTGGGTTGCCAAGACAGAAGGCGGCGCAGAAGTGCTTCAGGCCTACAAAGATGGTCTGGAAGCTTACCGTGCCAGCCACTGAAGATCAGCCGACGCAGCAGCAATCGTCTGCTGCGTCGGCACCTGCAACAACGTCACCTGATCTATTTACAAAGATAGCAATATATACCGGCAACATTGCCGGTATCGCACTGCTGGCAACGGCTTTGCTGATTACCACAGACATTATGTTGCGCTGGAGCATTTCCAGACCATTCACCGGATTGTTTGAGCTGACCGAGCTGGCCTTTGCCTGTATCATCGCGCTGGCATTTTCATTTGCCAACAACAAGCGACTGCATGTGTCCATGGAGCTGATCGGCAATATGACCGGGCGCTTTAAGGGCGTGCAGCTTTACGCTGACGTGGCGACATTGATCGCCTTTGCGGCATACACCTATTTTTTGTATCGCCACGCGGGACAAAAACTGTCCTATGGCGAGACAACGCTGGTACTGGGCGTGCCGATCGGGCCGGTCTGGTATTTCGCCGCCGGGTTGATGAGCTTTGGGTTGCTGGCGCAGGCCCATGTCACGCTTGAAAGTGCGGGCGCGCTCTGGCGGGCACAAAGTTCGTTGATTGTCGAACTGATTGCCCCTGCTATGTCGATGCTGACCGCATTTGCGGGTGCCCTGTATCTGATAAATTCAGGGGGTGATATGGGCTCGATTGCCAAAGTTCTGACCGGCTTTGCGATCCTGTATTTCTTTGCGCTTGCCCATGTGCCGATCGGGGTATCGATGGGGCTGACCGGGCTAATCGGCTGCTATGCTTTGTTAAATTTGAACGCCGCACAGCTGATCGGTTCAAACAATCTTAGCAGCACGCTTTCCAGCCCGGATCTTGCGGCCGTTCCGCTGTTTTTGCTAATGGGCAATCTGGCGATTGCGTCCGGATTTGCCGATGATATTTTTCAGGCGGCCACGTCGATTTTCGGTCGGATGCGGGGTGGCCATGCTCTGGCTACGGTACTTGGCTGTGCTGGCTTTGGTGCAATCAGCGGCTCGTCCGTTGCGACCACGGCGACCCTTGGCGGCGTTGCATTTCGCGAAATGAAATCGCGCTCATATGCGGACAGCCTTGCCACCGGCTCGATAGCGGCGGGGGGCACACTTGGCGCACTTATTCCGCCCTCGGTGATTTTGATAATCTATTGCGTCATCGCCGAACTGCCGATTTCTGAGGCCTTCATAGCTGCCCTGATCCCCGGCGCGATTGCGCTGCTCCTATACACATTCGCGGTGATGATACTGGTGCGTGTTCGCCCCGATCTTGCGCCTCCGCCAGACAAATCACTGCGGTTTGCGCCCTTTGCCGCCCTGAAACGGGCATGGCGACCAATCCTGCTGTTTGCATGTGTTCTGGGCGGGCTTTACGGCGGGATTTTCACCGTGCAAGAGGCCGCAGCAGCAGGCACCGGATTTGCCTTTGTTTTCTGGTTGTTTTCTGGTCAGGCCTCTGTTTCCGGCCTGCTCCGGGCAATAACCGAGGCCGCAGGCACCGCCGCTGGTCTTTACCTGTTGATCGTTGGTGCCAACATCTTTGGTGCTTATCTGAACCTTGCCGGGGTTAGCCGGGCAATCCTGATGATTATCGACCCGACGGTGATGCCGGCCTGGCTGATCCTGACCCTGTTGGTGGTGATGTATCTGGTGTTGGGCAGCGTATTTGATACTGTTGCAGCCCTTGTTGTCACTGTGCCCTTTGTAATTCCGATCATTCTGGCGATGGATTATGACCTGATCTGGTGGGGCGTGGTCACGCTGGCCCTTGTCGAGATCGGGATGATAACGCCACCCATTGGGATGAATGTGTTTGTGATGAAAAGTCTGGTGCGCGACGAGGTTTCCATCACCACAATCTTCCGTGGCGTCATCCCGTTTCTTTGCGCTGATATGGTTCGCCTGATCCTGCTGATTACCATCCCTGCCCTGACACTTTGGCTACCGGCGCAACTACAATAAGGACCAACAAAATGTCCCAGAATGAAACACCGGTTCAGTATTTCACCGCTGATGATGGTGCCAAGATTGCCTATCGTGACAACGGTGCGGGCCAGCCGTTGCTGTGCTTGTCCGGGCTGACCCGCAATTCAACCGATTTTGATTATCTGGCCGCTGCGCTGGATGACGTGCGCCTGATCCGCATTGACTATCGCGGGCGCGGCAAATCGGACTGGACCGGTGCCGACACCTACACCGTGCCGCGCGAAGCCGCCGATGTGATCGGACTTTTGCAACATCTGGGTCTGAAAAATGTGCCAATTCTTGGCACGTCGCGCGGCGGGATTATCGGCCAGTTCATGGCCGCCAAGACACCTGATCTGGTGGCTGGGTTGTGCATGAACGACATCGGCCCGGAACTTGAACTGGCCGGGCGGCAACGCATCACCACCTATGTGGGCGTGAACCCGGATGCAGATACCATCGAGTCTGCTGCCCAATCACCAACCCTGACGCATGGCTTTGCGAATGTGCCGGACGGGCGCTGGCTTGAAGAGGCCCACAAACTATATCTTGCGACACCAAGCGGATTGACGATCAACTATGATCCGGCTTTGCGCGACTCTTATATGGCTGCCTTCAATAAGGGCATTGCACCCAATATGTGGGCGGCATTCCAAACACTGGCCGACAAACCGGTTGCGGTGATCCGTGGGGCTAATTCGGACGTTCTGTCGCCTGAAATTGTCGCCCGGATGATCAAAATGCATCCAGATATGATCTTTGCACAGGTGCCAGATCGCGCCCATATGCCATTTCTGGATGAGCCTGAAAGCCTGGCGGCAATCCAGACGTTTCTACAGCAGATCCAGGCCCTGCAAAACCAGCCCGCCGGGACGCCAAGTTCACCACTTGAACACAATTGACCCACCCGTTGACGAAGCCGTTCCCGATGTTGACCTATGGGAAATCAACTTGCATAAATCATGAACAAAAACCACAGGACCGACAAAACGATCCTAAGAAAGCGCTGTGTTTAACGACAAGAGCGCTATTTTTTACGACAGAGGAGAAAAAACAATGACAATTCTAACACAAATACGCGCGCTTTCGGGAGCAACCCGGATCGCATGCATGGCGGCTGCAACCGCCGTGGGCATGATCGCCGCCGCACCCGCGACAGCGCAGATTGTAACCATCGGAACAACAGCGCAAGGCTCGCTTGGCTCTGCACTTGGCGCGGCAATTGCCAAGGTGATGGACGGACGCGGCCTGACCGTGCGCGCGGTTCCAATGGGCGGACCAGAAGTAACAATGCCATTGCTTAACAGCGGTGAAATCCAGTTTTCGCTGGCCAGTGCGGATGTGTCCAGCCTTGCCGCCGTCGGCAAAACCGTTTTTGAGGGCAACCCACATCCCGATATCCGTCTGGTTGGACACCTCGTGTCCTTTGAAGCCGGTTGGATGGTGCGCGAAGATTCCGACATCATGACAATTGCAGACCTGCGCGGCAAACGCCTTGGCTGGGGCATGACGCAGCAGAAAATTCTGGAATATTGGGGACGTGCGCAATTGGCGACGGCCGACATTGGCGAGGCTGATTTCACCCCCATCAATTCGACATCTGCACCAAACGCAGTTCAGGATTTCATGGCCGGACGCTCGGACGCGGTTATTTTCACCGTTGGTTCAGGCCTGACATCGCAAGCCCACGCAGCGGTTGGCGGTATTCGCCTTTTGCCCCTGCCTGAGCGCGCGGATCGTCTTGAGGTGATCACCAGCATCGTGCCGGGCACTTTGATCCGTCAGGTGACACCGCATGAACGCCGCCCCGGTGTTATGCAAAAACAGCCTATGATGGGTTCGACCCTTGTTCTGCTGGCATCCAAGCACACAGACCCGGAAACCGTCGCGGCTGTGGCCGAGGCTTTCTATACGGCTCGTGATGAGTTCATTGCGATCCATCCGGCGTTCAACCGGATGAACCTTAAGACGCTGGCAAGCTCGGTAACTAATCTGGAGATGCACGAAGGTGCCGCAGGTTACTATGAAGCCAATGGTATCACCGGCGAGTAACAAACAATGAACGTGTTAACACCGATAAAAAATACCTTAGCGGTGTTGATCGTTTTAGGCGCTTTGGTGTGGGCCCTCGATGTTCTGCAAATGCTGAATTTCGGCGTTTTCAAAGAACAATATATGTGCTTTGCACTGGGCCTCACCCTTGCTGTAATCTATCTGCCAGCCGATATCGACGCCCGAAAAGGGCGAAGTTTCGGCTGGTGGTTTGGCCTTCTGGCCGCCATCGCCGGACTGACCACATGCGCATATCTTGCGGTGGCCTATCCGGTGATACTGCCCACAATGATCGTCAAACCGATGCCGGCGATCATCAGTGGCGCAATACTAATTCCACTGATGGTAGAAGCACTGCGCCGGGTCGCAGGGACGGCGTTATGTGTGATCCTGATTGCTTTTTTGCTGATCGGATTGTTTGCCCATCTGCTGCCGGGACATTTGCAGGGCCGGCAAGTCGCGCCCGGGCGCCTGATAAGTTATCTGACACTGGACCCCAACGGCATCCTAGGATTGCCACTGATGGTGACATCGACAATCGTTGTGTCCTTCGTTCTGTTCGGCAACATCCTGAACGCCGCTGGCGGCGGCGCTTTCTTTACTGATCTTTCACTGGCCGCAATGGGCCGGTTTCGCGGCGGCACCGCAAAAATCGCGATTGCGGCATCCGCCCTGTTTGGCTCGGTGTCGGGCAGCGCGATTGCCAATGTCGCATCCACCGGGGTGATCACCATCCCGATGATGAAAAAATCCGGCTATACCCCAACCGAGGCTTCCGCGATTGAGGCGTCCGCCTCGACCGGCGGGCAGTTATTGCCACCGGTGATGGGGGCTGTGGCCTTTTTGATGGCCGAGTTTCTGAATGTTCCTTACGCCGAGGTAGCACTAGCGGCATTGATCCCCGGCCTGCTCTATTATGCCTGCCTGTTCATTCAGGCCGACCTGCTGGCCGCGCGTAACGGCATTCTGGCACTGGCCCGCGAAGACCTGCCCCGCGCCGCAATGGTGCTGCTTAAGGGCGGGCATTACCTGATCCCTTTTGTCGTTCTGGTGATGGGTCTGTTCAAATATAACCTAGAGGCCGAACGGGCCGTAGCTTATGCCACTGCTGTTACATTGGTGCTTGGATTCCTGCGCGCATATGGACCCAACCGCCTGCAATTTGGTGGTGTCGTTAACGCTGTGGTGACCGGGGGCAAAACGGTGGCCGAGATTATCGTGATCGGTGCCTGCGCTGGTGCCATCATCGGGGTCTTGAACATCACGGCTGTATCCTTTGGCATCACCCTGCAACTGGTCGCCATCGGTGAAAGCAGCCTGTTTTTGCTGTTGGTCGTCGCTGCACTAATGTCGATCATCATGGGCATGGGCCTGCCGACACTGGGGGTCTATTTGTTGCTGGCAACACTTACCGCGCCATCGCTGGTGCAACTTGGCCTGACACCGATCAGTGCGCATATGTTCATCTTTTTCTTTGGCATGATGTCGCTGATAACGCCGCCGATTGCGGTGGCCGCCTTTGCTGCGGCCAACATCGGGCGCGCGCCACCGATGAAGGTCGGCTGGATTGCCGTGCGGTTTTCCTGGCCAGCGTTCATCCTGCCGTTTCTATTCGTCTATTCGCCGTCCCTGCTGATGATAGGCGAGCCGTGGCGCATCGCCCTGTCAGTGGTCACAGCAATCATTGGGGTGGCGCTGATCAGCGCGGGCCTGATCGGTTATTCATCACGCCGGATGCTGAATTGGGAACGGAGTGTCGCGGTGCTGGCGGGTGCCTGCTTTATCCTGCCCGATGACGTATCGGCCTATACCGGGTGGATCAATCTGGTCGGGCTGCCGCTGCTGGCAATTCTGGTATTTCGGATGATGAGCGTGCGCGAAATTGCAGACGTGCCACAGGATGGCGCAACAACAGATTAAACGGGGATACATTATGACCGATCCAAAAAAACCGAACTTCATCGTGTTCATGACCGACCAACAACGTTGGGACCATGTTGGTTGTTATGGCAACGACATCGTAAAAACCCCAAATATCGACCGGCTGGCCAAAGAAGGCACCCGGTTTGAACGTTTCTTTACCTCTTCCCCGCTTTGTCAGCCCAACCGCGCCACACTGATGACCGGACGCACGCCAATGGTGCATGGGGTTCGCACGAACGGCATTTCGCTGGACAGGGATGCGGTGACTTTCGTTGACATCCTGCGCGCCGGGGGCTGGCGCACGGCACTTGTCGGTAAATCGCATCTGCAAAACCTGACCGGTCGCGAGCCCGGCGACCGTCCGCCAGCACATCCCGAACGCAAAGCGCCACCTGCCGAATTGCAGGAAGCCATTCGCACCAACCGCACCGGCCCGCGCTATAACGTCGAAACCAACCCCGCGTGGCACAAAGACCCGATGCGCCCGGGCGCAGATACACCCTATTACGGGTTTGACACTGTGCGCCTGACGTCATCCCATTCGGACCGGGTTCAGGGTGATTACACGACATGGTTCAACGCCCACCATATTGATCCGGATTCCCTGCGCGGCAAGACCAACGCCATTCCTGACGACAGTATTACCGTCACCCAATCCTGGCGCACGTCGATCCCCGAAGAACTGTATCCAACAACCTATGTGGCCGATCAGACGATCAAATTTCTGAAATACCATGAGGACACCGAGGACGGGCGTCCGTTCTTTGTGACCTGCTCGTTTCCCGATCCGCACCACCCGTTCACCCCGCCGGGCAAATACTGGGACATGTATAACCCCGACGACATTCCCGTGCCCCCGTCACACCACAAACCCCTGACGGCTGATGACATGCCCGCAGGCCTGTGGTTTGCCTATGAAAAAGGTGCCGAAGAGCCGGAGGCACAATGGCCTGTCCCGGTTAGTGCCCGCCACGCTCAGGAAGCGATTGCACTGAACTACGGCATGATCACCATGGTGGATGATGCGGTCGGCCGGGTCTTGGATTCTTTGTCACCAGAAGTGCGCGCCAATACTGTTGTGATTTTCACCTCAGACCATGGCGACTATATGGGCGATCACGGGGTTATCCTAAAGCTTGGCCTGCATTTTCAGGGCGTCGTTCGGGTGCCATTCATCTGGCAGGACCCCGAAGGTGAAAAAGGCGACGTGCGCGAGGATCTGGGGGGCACAATCGACATCGCCTCGACCATTCTGGCGCGCGCGGGCTTGCAAAACTACTTTGGCATGCAGGGCATTGATTTGTTCGATGAAGCCGACACCCCTCGCGATGGCATTATGATCGACGATCACGGAATGGCCGTTTTCAAAGAGCCAGAGGCAAAGGCCGGATTGATGAGCTATGTCACCGAAGAATACCGGATTTCGGTGTGGGAAGGATCGGACTGGGGCGAACTTTATAGCTATAAAGACGACCCACACGAGATGACTAATCTGTGGGACAGCCCCGAGCATCAGGAAATCCGCCAAACCCTAACGCATCGGTTGCTGCGCGAAATGATTGCCCTGCGGGACCGGTCCCTGACGCCCAAAATGTTGGCATAGTCGGTACTGGTTGATATAGGTTGCACAAATATCGTGCAGCCGCGCAGGCCAATTTACCACCATTTGGAAGCATTCGCAGCGCTAACATTGCAATTTGCGGCTGAAAGCTGGAAAAGCTCTCGTAGCGGGTCGATTGGTTCGGCCTGATACGGGAATAACACCATGAGCGCACTTCTTGTCCTGAACGGGCCCAACCTGAATTTGCTTGGCCAGCGTCAGCCCGAGGTTTATGGCCACACGACTCTGGCCGAGATTGAGGCGCTCTGCGCCGCCACGGCCGACAAACTAGGGGCCACTACCAGCTGCCTGCAATCCAACCACGAAGGCACGCTGATTGACGCGATACATGATGCGCGCGGCAAATTTGATGGGATCATCCTGAACGCAGGCGCCTATACGCACACTTCAATTGCCCTGATGGACGCGATATCCTCGGCCGAAGTTCCGATGGTCGAAGTGCATCTATCCAACATCCACGCACGCGAAGAATTTCGCCACACATCGCATATATCCCGCGTCGCAATTGGCCAGATATGTGGGTTTGGCCCGCACGGATATGTGCTGGCGATCAAAGCGATGTTGGAGCATCTGAAAGCCCAAACCTGATGCTGCTCGACTATCTCGAAAAAATACACGAGCCGACCTCGATCCAGGGCGCCTGGGATGTTGTTGTGAAATACATGAACAGCTTTGGCTTTGACCGGATGCTTTACGGTTACACCCGCTATGGCACGGCGACCTCTTTTGGCGAAACTGACGATATTCTTATTCTCAGCAATCACCCCAAATCCTATCTGGAGCCTTACATCGCTGAGGGCCTGTATTTTGAGGTACCTATGCACAGATGGGCGGCCAAAAACTCGGGCGCCTGCAGTTGGTCGCGGTTTACCGGCCCTGACAGCAATCTTACGCCCGCAGCACAAAAGGCAATCGATTTTAACGCACGCCACGGTGTCGTCGCCGGAGTAACCATCAGTTTTAGGAATATATCAAGCAAAGTCAAAGGCGCGATCGGGCTGGTTGCCAAACCGGGAATGTCGCAAAGGGATGTAGATTTCCTGCTTGGGTTACGGGGGCGGGAAATCGTCCAGATGTGCAATGTGGCCCACCTGAAGCTAACCAGCCTGTCTTACACAACTCCCCGGGGGCGCCTGACCGATCGGCAGCGCGAGACATTGCATTGGGTGGGCGAAGGCAAAACGACACGCGACATTGCAACGATCATGGGCGTGACGACAGCGACCGTGGAAAAACACCTGCGCCTGGCACGCGCGGCGCTAAATGTGGATACAACAGCTCAGGCGGTCCTGAAATCATCATTTCAAAATCAGGTTATTTCGCTCGAACACTGAGGGTCGCACAACCAATAGGGGTATGGATTCCCTTACTTTCGTCAAATTGTCCAAATGGTAAAACTAGTCCTGTTCCGTGAGTGGTGGCATTTTTGCCTCGGGAACTGCGGGCTGAGAGTTTGCAATTACAGACATCTCACCCGCGTCCCCCGAGTTTTCCATGTGTGCTTGTCGAGTTTTTTAGGCAAGCGTCTGTTGATAGACGACCGCCATCCTCCATCCCATCTAGGTGTGGCGACTTAAGAAAGCGGCGCAGATCTCGACATCTGCGTCGTTTTTTTATTTTGTGGTCCGATTCCGAAATTCGGTCAGATTTCGCAATCCTTTCAGGAACACATCGACGCGTTGCGGGATGTCGCCGTCGCCAAAATCTTTTAGAGTTTTTGGCTGCCAGCCCGACGCTGGCGACAGGTCTGCGATCAACTGTGTGCATATCGCGCCATCCCCGTCAGGCAAAGGCAAACACCGGGCAGCAAGTAACAGTTCCAGCAATTCATGAACCCTGCGCAATGCCGCAAAAGCCTCCATTATAACAGGCAGTTGTGATGCATTATTCATCCAGTCTGCTTCAGGAAAGACTTCGTTAACAATGCGCTGCCCTGCCCCAAGGCAGTCGTATTTCTGGCACCCGACAAACCCACGCTGGCCGAGTTTTTCATGAATTTTGCACCCATAGTCGGTCGCCAAATTTGGACAGGCAACACCGGCTTGTTTGTCGATGGCGAACATGTCCGAACGGTCAAAAGCCAGCGCAACACAACACAAAGCCTGACATTGGCTGCAATCGGCCTTTAGGGACACGACATCACTCATCGGCCTGCAAACAAAAAGACCAGCCGCAAAGCTGGTCTTTTTAATCTATTTACGAGCTGGGGTAGCATCAGTGCTGCCCGGCCTTTAGTTGCCCGAAACCTTGGCAACCTCAGCTGCGAAGTCTTCGACAATTTTTTCGACACCTTCGCCAACTTCCATGCGCACGAAACCGACGATTTCAACGCCAGCCTCTGTTGCAGCGGCCTGAACCGTAACATCCGGGTTCACCACAAACTGCTGACCAAGCAAAGTCACTTCGGCCATGAATTTCTTCATCCGGCCGACGATCATCTTTTCGATAACCTGTTCAGGCTTGCCAGATTCGCGGGCCTGCTCGGTCAAGATCTGACGCTCTTTTTCAACGACCGCAGGATCAAGATCCGCCTCGCCCAGTGATGCCGGATTTGCAGCTGCAACATGCATGGCGATCTGCTTGCCGATGCCGTTGTCCGCACCATTCAGTGCAACCAGAACACCAATTTTGCCCATACCGTCAGTAACAGCATTATGCACGTAGGACACGACTGTGTCGGCCTCTAGGGATGCCATCCGGCGCACGTTCATGTTTTCACCGATCACAGAAATAGCGGCCGTGACCGTATCGGCGACAGATTTTCCGCCCATATCCGCGCCATTCAGCGCATCAACATCGGACACCCCAAGAGCAACCTTGGCAATACCGCCAACCATCGCCTGAAAATCCGCGTTCTTGCCGACAAAATCGGTTTCCGAATTCACTTCGACGGCAACGCCGCGCCCGTCTTTGACAGCAACAGCCACCAGACCTTCGGCCGCTGTGCGCCCGGATTTCTTGGCCGCTTTGGCCAGACCTTTGGTGCGCAGCCAGTCAACGGCGGATTCCATGTCGCCATCGGTTTCGGTCAGCGCTTTTTTCGCGTCCATCATGCCTGCGCCAGTAGAATCGCGCAGTTCTTTCACCAGTGCGGCTGTGATCGCCATTTTGGTTCTCCTCAGAATTTGAAACGATTGCCGGGGCGGCACCGCCGCGCCCGGTCATAGATATGTTGCAGCTTAAGCCTTCGCAGCTTCGTCAGCCGGGGCGGCTGCTTCCGGCTCGGCAGCGGCAGGCGCTTCCTGTGCAGCGGGCGCTGCTTCAACGGCTACGGCTTCTTGGGCTGCGGGCTCTTCCACCGCTTCTTCTACGGGGGCTTCATCCAGTTCACCCAGATCGACACCAGCGGCGCCAAGCTGTGCAGACATGCCGTCCAATGCAGCCCGAGCAACCAGATCGCAGTAAAGCGTAATGGCGCGCGATGCGTCATCATTACCCGGGATCAGATAGTCGACACCGTCGGGCGAACAGTTGGTATCAACAACCGCCACAACCGGGATGCCCAGCTTTTTGGCTTCTGCGATTGCCAGATCTTCTTTGCTGACGTCGATCACAAAAATCAGATCGGGGCGACCGCCCATTTCACGGATGCCACCAAGGGACGCCTGCAGTTTGCCTTGCGAGCGTTCCAGACCAAGACGTTCTTTCTTGGTCAGACCTTCAGCACCTTCGGCAAGCTTTTCATCAATGTCTTTTAGACGCTTGATCGACTTTGACACGGTCTGCCAGTTGGTCAGCGTGCCACCCAGCCAGCGGTGGTTCATGTAATACTGTGCGCATTTTTCAGCCGCATCAGCGATCGGGCGCTGTGCCTGACGCTTGGTGCCGACAAACAGAATGCTGCCGCCTTTGGCGACGGTTTCACGAACCACATTCAGTGCCGCGTCCAACATTGGAACGGTCTGTGTCAGGTCCATGATATGAATGCCATTGCGCGCGCCATAGATGAACTCGCCCATACGCGGGTTCCAACGACGTGTCTGGTGGCCAAAGTGAACGCCAGCTTCTAATAGCTGACGCATCGTGAAATCAGGCAATGCCATGATTAAGTCCTTTCCGGTTTAATGCCTTAGCGGGGTGAGAGGGCTTCTGCCCAACCGGCGGACCTTCAGGGATGTCTCCCCTGTCGGCCCAAACCCCGCCTGCGGATTTAGATTTGGTGCAGCTAGGCCACCCGGCCCGTGATTGCAAGCCCTAAAGGCGCAACCCGGCACAATCGGTCAGGCCAGCCACTTTATCAGCGGCATCAGGGCTTTGGTGATCTCTAACAAACGATCCGGCGCTTTGGATGTAAACAGCCAGTCAGGCGCCGGTTGCTGGCCTGCGGTTCGCATCACAAAGGCCTTGCGGCGCAACAGATGTTCCCAGTCGCCGTTGGCCGCGTATCCTTTGGGCATCCGCTTTAGGGACGGTTCGCCAAATTCGCAGTCAACCGAGCGGGCGCTTTTGACAGCATCAAGCAGCACCTTACGATCGGCCGGGTTGACAATTCGGGCCCGAAAATCAGCCAGTTGGGCCGGCTCAATTCCATATAGACCGGCACCATAGCCCAACCCATCAGGTCGCAAACTAAAATGCATCCCCGCAGAGCGGTTCGGATGGTTCCCGGTCCAGAAAATCAGATGCATCGAAGCACTATAGGGTGTTTTGTCCTTGGAAAACCGCACGTCGCGATTAATCCGACGCAAGGATCCGTTTATTCGCGCCTCGGCTTTAAGCGGCGGATCAAGGCGGGTCATTCCGGGGGCCAGTGCATGGATCAGATCAAGCCCGGTCTGTTTCCAGTATGTGTCGTAGATATCTCGGTTCGCCTCAAACCAGTCTTTGGAATTGTTCAGCGACAAATCGGTCAGAAAGCGGAACGCTTCGGTGGGGAAACCAGAGTACTCAGTCATCGCGCAGCGCCTTTCGGACAAGTTATTGGGGCCATGATGACCTAAAATAATCCGCTTGCATACCGGGCCGGGCGTTCGGTTCCGGGGTGCCGGATCTGATCCATCTTCAGGTGTGACAACACGGCCTGTATTGTGGTCCTTGCGTGCCCCTGCCCGGCCTGCCAGAAATACCCCATGGCAAACACAGATATTCTTTGCATTGGTTCGCTCCTTTGGGACATCATCGGGCGCTCGGCCAGCACATTGCGGCTGGGCTCGGATGTTCCGGGGCGGATCGTGCGCCTGCCCGGTGGCGTGGCGATGAACATCGCGATGACCCTGCGCCGCTTTGGCCTGCACCCCTCGATCCTGACGGCTATCGGGCGCGATGATGAGGGGCACGAGCTGATCCGCGCCTGTGAACGCCTTGGGGTCGGGACCGGCCATGTCTATTGGTCCCAAGACCTGCCAACGGATCGTTATATGGCCGTCGAAGGCGCAAACGGCCTGATCGCCGCCATTGCTGACGCCCATTCGCTAGAGGCCGCCGGTGACAAGATACTGCGCCCGCTGGCGGATGGCACGCTTGGATCTGCGGATGCGCCATTTGCGGGCCTGATCGCGCTTGATGGCAATCTTACTGCCGCTTTGCTGGGCGAGATTGCCACCAGCCCGCTATTTGCCGCCGCCGATCTGCGCGTCGCCCCAGCCAGCCCGGGCAAGGTTGAACGCTTGTTGCCACTGATCGCCCACCCCAAAGCCACTCTATATG
>JAHRVD010000049.1 GCA_019090845.1 Marinosulfonomonas sp. | reverse complement strand
CCGCCAATCCCCAGCCCGCGCCGCTGGCCAACAGTGTAGTGGATCACCCCGGCGTGCTGGCCCAGAATTGTGCCATCCATATCAACAATATCACCGGGTTCGGCCGCACCGGGGCGCAGCTTTTCGATCACCGATGCATAGTTGCCGTCTGGCACAAAACAAATGTCCTGACTGTCCGGCTTGTCAGCCACCGCCAGCCCGTATTTTGTCGCCAATGCGCGGGTCTCGGCCTTGGATTTCAGATGGCCAAGGGGAAAGCGCAAATAATCCAGCTGGTCCCGGGTTGTGGAAAACAGGAAATAGCTTTGATCGCGGTTGGCGTCGGCCGCACTGTGCAGTTCTGGCCCCTTGGCCCCGGTTTTGCGTTGAATATAGTGCCCCGTCGCCATGCAATCGGCCCCAAGATCCTTGGCGGTTTGCAACAAGTCCTGAAATTTCACCCGTTCATTGCAACGAATACAGGGCACAGGCGTTGCTCCGGCAAGATAGCTGTCTGCAAATTCATCCATCACCGCGTCACGGAATATATCTTCGTAATCCAGCACATAATGAGGAAAGTCCATTTCCTCGGCCACCCGGCGCGCGTCGTGAATATCGACACCGGCACAACAGGCACCTTTTTTGGCCAAAGCCGCACCATGATCGTAAAGTTGCAGCGTCACCCCAACGACGTCATAGCCCTGCCGGGCCAGCTCTGCGGCCACAACCGAACTGTCCACGCCGCCGGACATGGCCACCACCACACGGGTGTCTGCGGGCGATTTTGCAAAGCCGAGCGAGTTCAACGCCTGTTCACCGGTGTCCACTGCCATTTCCAAACCTTTTAAGAAGTCTGACGGAATATAGGAAAATGTTAGATACTCTCAACCCCTCGTTTCACCCCGTATTAAGCAAGGCGGGTGAAAATTGTGACCTATGAAACTAGGGGTAGGTAAATGTATCTTAAAAAAGTTGAAGGGCCGCGTGCTGTCACATTGACAGATGGTTCGGTTATGACACGGGCGGATTTACCGCCTGCTGAGACATCCAGATGGGTCGCAAGTCGCAAGGCATCGGTGGTGCGAGGTGTGCAATCGGGCCTTATTTCACGGGATGATGCGCTAGAACGCTGGCATTTAAGCGGGGATGAGTTGGACGAATGGCTGGGGGCTGTAAACAGTCATGGTGAAGCTGCGTTAAAGGCGACATTGGTGCAAAAGTATAGACAACCCTAGGTTGTTTATGATAAAACTTTCGCAATGGTAACTTGTAGTTAACCATTCTTGGGCAAGTTCTAACCGAACGAACGGATAGAAGCGGAGAATAACGATGCGTATTTTACTGGTCGAGGATGATCCAACAACGTCAAAAAGTATCGAAATGATGCTGACTCATGCCAACCTGAACGTCTATGCCACCGATTTGGGCGAGGAAGGTATCGATCTGGCAAAGCTTTATGATTACGATTTGATATTATTGGATCTGAACCTGCCGGACATGAACGGGCATGAGGTTTTGCGCCAACTCCGGCTGGCTCGGGTTGAAACGCCGATATTGATTTTGTCAGGGTCTGACGACAACGAAAATAAGATTAAGGGGTTTGGGTTTGGGGCTGATGACTATTTGACCAAACCTTTTCATCGCGAAGAACTGGTGGCGCGTATCCACGCAATTATCCGTCGTTCCAAAGGTCACTCACAATCGATCATCACGACGGGATCTATCGACGTAAATCTGGATGCCAAAACCGTTAGTTCGGGAAACCGGCCGGTGCATCTGACCGGCAAGGAATACCAGATGCTGGAATTACTTTCTTTGCGCAAAGGCACGACCCTGACCAAAGAAATGTTCCTAAATCATCTATATGGCGGCATGGATGAGCCGGAACTCAAAATAATCGACGTATTCATATGCAAGCTACGTAAGAAACTTGGTCAAGCAACAGGCGGCGAAAACTATATCGAGACAGTATGGGGGCGGGGATATGTGCTACGTGATCCCCAACCGGCCGAACTAGACCATCAAATCGCGGTTAACGCGTAAGTCAGAGTTTCCTCCCAAGCACGCCGGGCCGGGCTTTTGGTTCGGCGTGCACCTTTTACGAGTGACCTTTTTTCCTGCTAATTCCATTGCGACCACTCACAACACTGGACCTCTCCCCGACGTGCTCCTATCAATTCAGGAACCACTTCGGGGAGGTTTCCCATGTCATCGAACATGGTCAAGGGCGCGGATATTCCAGCCGATGAACTAAGCAAATCTCAGGCGCGCGCCGAGTTGAAAAGGCTGGCGGCGGTATTGGGCCGCGCAAATCTTGCCTATCATGGTCAGGATGCACCGGACATTTCGGATGCCGACTATGACGCCCTGAAATCACGTAACAAAAAGATAGAGTCCCATTTCCCTGAACTAAAACGCACCGACAGCCCGTCCGATCAAATCGGCGCCCCGGCGAGCACGGGATTTTCCAAGGTCACCCATGAAGTGGCGATGATGTCGTTGTCCAATGCTTTTGAAGACGCCGAAATCAGGGAGTTTGACGAAAGCGTCGCAAAATTTCTTGGGATTGCAGCAAACACGATTTACTACACGGCTGAACCAAAGATCGATGGTTTGTCTCTGTCGTTGCGTTACGAGGCCGGTGTTCTGGTGCAGGCAGCCACGCGCGGAGACGGTGCGACGGGCGAAAATGTCACTGCAAATGCGCGCACGATATCGGATATTCCAATAAAGCTGACCGGTGCCCCCGACATACTAGAGGTGCGCGGCGAGGTCTATATGAGCCACGCAGATTTTGCCGCCCTCAACGAACGCCAAAGCACCGTGGGTGAAAAAGTTTTTGCCAATCCGCGCAACGCAGCTGCCGGGTCTTTGCGTCAGCTGGATGTGACCATCACCAAATCCCGACCGCTCCGGTTTTTTGCTTACGCTTGGGGGGCGCTATCGATGCCGTTGGCCGATAGCCAAATTGCTGCAATTACCCGCCTGAACGCTTTGGGTTTTCAAACAAATTCTCTGACCGAACTTTGTGTGGGTCCCGACGCCATGTTGGCCCATTACCGCAGGATCGAGGAACAACGCGCAACGCTTGGCTATGACATCGATGGGGTTGTCTACAAAGTCAACGATCTGTCGTTGCAACGCCGTCTGGGTTTCCGCTCGACCACGCCCAGATGGGCGATCGCCCACAAATTTCCCGCCGAACTGGCCTGGACCCGGCTGGAAGCGATCGATATTCAGGTCGGCCGCACCGGGGCGTTGTCACCAGTTGCCCGCCTGACACCGGTCACGGTTGGCGGTGTGGTGGTATCAAATGCCACGCTGCACAACGAAGATTATATCGCCGGGCGCGGTGCCAAGGGTAGCGAAATTCGCGGCGGCAAGGATATTCGCGTCGGTGACTGGGTGCAGATTTATCGCGCTGGCGACGTGATCCCGAAGGTGGCGGATGTTGATCTGGATAAGCGACCGGGTGATGCGGAGCTTTACGATTTCCCCCATATTTGCCCCGATTGCGGCTCGGACGCGCCGCGCGAAGAAGGCGACGCGGTGCGGCGTTGTTCGGGTGGTCTTATCTGCCCGGCGCAAGCGGTTGAAAGGTTAAAACATTTTGTCAGCCGCGGCGCGTTTGACATTGACGGGCTAGGCGCAAAACAAGTCGAGATGTTTTATAACGACGAGGTCCTGCCAATCCGCGAACCGGCAGATATCTTTACGCTTGGCACACGTGACGCGGCCAGATTGGCCAAACT